>NZ_JAWIRU010000023.1:0-8529 GCF_036320025.1 Stenotrophomonas sp. SMYL86 | reverse complement strand
TCGCGCGGCGCCGGCCCCCCCCCCCCGCCGCCCGCCCCCCCCCCCCCCGCGCGCCCCCCCCCCCCCCCCCACTACCGGGTTCGCATTACTGGCGGCGTACCGACTGCACGACCGACAGCCGGCGCAGGCGGCGCATCACTTCGGCCAGATGGTTGCGGTCGCGCACCTGGATGTTGAACGCCAGCACGGCGGCGTTGAAATCACGGTCCAGGTAGTCCACGCGCTCGATGTTGGAATGGCTCTGCGCGATGGCGGCGGCCAGCTGCGCCAGCACGCCGGTGCCGTTCTCCACTTCCACCACCAGCGAGGTGTCGTAGTCGCCGGAAACAGTGGTGTCCCAGCCGATCGGCACCCAGCGCTCGGGCGACTTGCGCAGCTCGGCCAGGTTCGGGCAGTCCATGCGGTGCACCACGATGCCCTTGCCGGCGGTGTGGTAGCCCATGATCTCGTCGCCGGGAATCGGCTGGCAGCAGCCCGCGAAGGTGACCACGCCGCGCTCGCTGCCGTTGATCAGGATCTTTTCCTGCGAGTGGTGGCGCGAATGCGGGCCGCCACGCAGTTCGGCGTAGGCCATCAGCGCCTGTGCAGCCTGCGTCGGCATCCAGTTGCCCAGCGCGACCTCGGCCAGCAGCGCCTCCAGGCGCGGGAAGCGGTGCTCGGCGAGGAACGCATCCAGGCGCCCCTTCGGCAGCCGCTCCAACGAGGAATCCATCGCTTCCAGCGCACGGTCCAGCATGCGGTGGCCGAGCTGCACGGCGTCTTCGTGCTCCAGCTGCTTGAGCTGGTGGCGGATGGCGGTGCGCGCCTTGCTGGTAACCACGAATTCCAGCCACTGCGGTTTCGGCGTGGCCGAGCGTGCGGTGATGATCTCCACCGACTGGCCCGACACCAGCTTGGTGCGCAACGGCACCAGCTTCTTGTCCACGCGCGAGGCCACGGCCATGTTGCCGACGTCGGTATGCACGGCGTAGGCGAAGTCCAGCGCGGTGGAATTGCGCGGCAGGGCCAGGATCTTGCCCTTCGGGGTGAACAGGTAGACCTCGTCCGGGAACAGGTCGACCTTGACGTTGTCGAGGAACTCCAGCGAGGAACCGGCGGCACGCTGCGAGTCGATCAGTTCAACGATCCAGGCGTGTGCGCGGCTCTGCGCACTGTTCGGTGAATCGCCGCCGAACTTGTAGGTCCAGTGCGCGGCCACGCCACGTTCGGCGATCAGGTCCATCTCTTCGGTGCGGATCTGCACTTCGATGGGCGAACCATACGGCCCGAACAGCACCGTATGCAGCGACTGGTAACCGTTGGCCTTGGGAATGGCGATGAAATCGCGGAAGCGGCCATCCAGCGGCTTGAACGTGGCATGCACCGAACCCAGCGCGTGGTAGCAGCTGGGCACGCTGCGCACCACCAGACGGAAGCCGAACACGTCCATCACCTGGTCGAAGGTCTTGTTCTCGTCGCGCATCTTGTTGTAGATGCTCCACGGGGTCTTGATGCGGCTGACCAGGCGGTGCTCGATGCCCTCCTTCGCCAACCGCTGCGACAGCTGCACTTCCACCTGCGCCAGCGCTTCGCGGCGGACCACCGGCTGGCTGCGGATGTGCTTTTCCAGGATCGCGTGGCGCCACGGGTACAGCGCCTTGAAACCGAGGTTCTGCAGCTCGCTCTTGACCAGGCTCATGCCCAGGCGCTGGGCGATGGGCGCGTAGATCTCCAGCGTCTCGCGGGCGATGCGGCCGCGCGCTTCGCGGCTCTGCGCGCCCAGCGTGCGCATGTTGTGCAGACGGTCGGCCAGCTTGATCATGATCACACGCAGGTCGCGCGACATCGCCAACAGCATCTTGCGGAAGCTCTCGGCGGCCGCTTCCTGGCGGTCGCGGAACTTCAGCTTGTCCAGCTTGGTCACGCCGTCGACCAGTTCGGCCACGGCTTCGCCGAACTCGGCGGCCAGCGCCTCACGGGTCAGCGGGGTGTCTTCGATGGTGTCGTGCAGGATCGCGGCGATCAGCGCTTCCACGTCCAGGCCCAGCTCGGCCAGCACCTGGGCCACGGCCACCGGATGGGTGATATAGGGCTCGCCCGACTTGCGCGTCTGCCCGGCGTGTGCGGCGGCTCCGACTTCCCAGGCACGGCGCAACAGCGGCAGCTGTTCCGGCGGCAGGTAATGGGCGGCGCGTTCAAGCTGGAGGACGTAGTCGGGTACGGCGGCAGCGGGGGCTGCGGCGACCTTGGCAGTGGGGCCTGGGTTCATGCCCGAAGCCTATTCCAGCGCGACGTTTACGGCAAATCCTGAATGCGAAACAGCCCGCACGGGGCGGGCTGTTCGGCACATCCAACGATTACGTTGATCGATGCGATCAATCGTCGTTCTTGGACATGTCTTCGTCGGCGACCACTTCCGCGGCAGCCCACTCCAGCGCTTCGCGCTCGGCGCGCTCACGCTCGGCCTTCTCGACTTCGTCGATCAGCGCGTTGTCGATCTTGCGGGCGGCGATTTCGCGCAGCGCCAGCACGGTCGGCTTGTCCTCGGTCTCGCTGTTGTCCAGCGTGGCCTGCACGCCGTTGGCGAGCTGGCGGGCACGCTTGGAAGCCATCATGACCAGTTCGAAACGGTTGTTAACGACTTCCAGGCAATCTTCTACGGTGATGCGGGCCATACGGGCTCCCGGCGACCGGTCGGCCGCTCAGTCGAATGAGGGAAAGGGGACGGAGTGTACTGGCAGGGGCTGGACAAAATCAAGCCAACCCCTACCCGATTCTTTTGGAATCAGTCAGTTGCGCCCGGATCGGGGGTCAACAAGGCCTGGATCAGCCCAGCGTGGCGGACCTTCTGGGCCTCCCGGCGCAGGCGGCTGGCGGTGAAGATGGCGCACAGTTCGTCCACCGCGGTGTCGAACACCTCGTTGACGATGACGTAGTCGAACTCGTTGAAGTGCAGCATCTCGTCACGGGCGGCGCCCAGGCGCTGGGCGATGACCGCCTCGCTGTCCTGACCGCGCTTGCGCATGCGGTCCTGCAGGGCCTGCTTGGACGGCGGCAGGATGAACACGGTGACCGTGCCCGGCACCAGCTGGCGTACCTGCTGCGCGCCCTGCCAGTCGATTTCCAGCAGCACGTCCTGGCCGGCGGCCAGCTGCGGCTCCACCGACTGGCGGGCGGTGCCCTTCCAGTCACCGTGCACCCAGGCGTGCTCGAAGAAGTCGCCGGCAGCGATCATTTCCTCGAACTTCTCCGCAGAGACGAAATGGTAGTGCTGGCCATTCACTTCACCCGGGCGCATCGCGCGCGAGGTGAAGGAGATCGACAGGGCGATCTGCGGGTCACGCGCCAGGGTGGCATTGACGATGCTGCTCTTGCCGGCGCCGGAAGGGGCGGCAACGATGTACAGCGTGCCGCGCGCAACGGCGTCCGACGGCTTCGACGGGGCGCTCATGCGCGGAACCCAACTGGTTGATTTCGCAAAATTTTTCCTCGGTGTTCCAGATCCGGCGCGGAGGATCGCGCCAGGACGGCGGGGGCTGCGCGGAACATCCTGGAACCAGGCCCGGCAGACGCTTCCCCGGGGGGCGGGCACGCAACTTTACCAGAGCGGCCGCGTTGCGCGCCCGTCCGGCAGGCGCCGGGCCTTGTGCCACATGGGCATGCGGGGGCCTGTGCTATAACCGGGCCGTACCCAACGACAGCCCGGAGGCCTGCGCCTCCCCGCCATCCCAGGAGAACGGCATGCCATCGATGAGCCGCCGCCAGTTCCTGAAAGTGACCGGGACAACCCTGGTCGGCTCCAGCCTGGCATTGATGGGCTTCGCGCCCGGCATCGCGCTCGCGGAGGTCAGGCAGTACAAGCTGACCCGCGCGACCGAGACCCGCAACACCTGTACGTATTGTTCGGTGGCCTGCGGCATCCTGATGTACAGCCTCGGCGACGGCGCCAAGAACGCCGAGCCGAGCATCTTCCATATCGAGGGCGACCCGGACCATCCGGTCAACCGCGGCACGCTGTGCCCTAAGGGTGCCGGCCTGGCCGACATCATCCACAGCAAGTCGCGCCTGCTCTACCCCGAGTACCGCGCACCGGGCTCGAACGAGTGGAAGCGGCTGAGCTGGGACGATGCGCTGGACCGCATCGCGCGGCTGATGAAGGAAGACCGCGATGCCAACTTCGTGCAGAAGAACGAGGCCGGGCAGACGGTCAACCGCTGGCTGACCACCGGCATGCTGGCGGCCTCGGCGACCAGCAATGAAACCGCGGTGCTGACCCACAAGGTCGTGCGCTCCCTTGGCATGCTGGCATTCGACAACCAGGCACGTGTCTGACACGGCCCGACGGTGGCAGGTCTTGCCCCGACGCTAGGCCGTGGTGCGATGACGAATCACTGGGTCGACATCAAGAATGCCGACCTGATCCTGATCATGGGTGGCAATGCCGCCGAGGCACACCCGTGCGGGTTCAAATGGGTGACCGAGGCCAAGGCACACAACAAGGCCCGGCTGATCGTGGTCGATCCGCGCTTCAACCGCTCGGCCGCGGTGGCCGACGTGTATGCGCCGATCCGTACCGGCACCGACATCGTGTTCCTGGGCGGTCTGATCAACTACCTGTTGACCGAGGACCGCATCCAGCACGAGTACGTGCTGAACTACACCGACATGTCGTTCCTGGTGAAGGATGAATTCGCCTTCAAGGACGGCCTGTATTCGGGCTACAACGAAGAGAAGCGCAGCTACGACCGCTCCAGCTGGGACTACGCCTACGGTGACGATGGCTTCGTGCGCAGCGACCCGACGCTGAAGGACCCGCGCTGCGTCTACACCCTGCTCAAGCAGCACTACGCGCGCTACACCGTGGAGATGGTCGAACGCATCTGCGGCACGCCCGCCGACAGCATCCGCCAGGTCTGGGACATGATCGCGTCCACCGCCGGCAAGGACAAGGCGATGACCATCCTGTACGCGCTGGGCTGGACGCAGCATTCGATCGGTGCGCAGAACGTGCGTGCCGGCACCATGGTGCAGCTGCTGCTGGGCAACATCGGCGTGGCCGGTGGTGGCATGAACGCCTTGCGCGGGCATTCCAACATCCAGGGCCTGACCGACATCGGCCTGATGTCCGACCTGCTGCCCGGCTACCTGACGCTGCCGAAACAGGACGAGCAGGACTACGACGCCTACATCGCCAAGCGCACGCAGAAGCCGCTGCGCGCCAACCAGATGTCGTTCTGGCAGAACTACCCGAAGTTCCACGTCAGCCTGATGAAGTCGTGGTGGGGCGACGCCGCTACCGCCGACAACAACTGGTGCTTCGACCATCTGCCCAAGCTCGACAAGCCGTACGACATGCTGCAGGCGTACGAGCTGATGAACGAGGGCAAGATCCACGGCTACATCTGCCAGGGCTTCAACCCGCTGGCTTCGGCGCCGAACAAGGGCAAGCTGATCAGTGCGTTCTCCAAGCTGAAGTTCATGGTCAGCATGGACCCGCTGGAGACGGAGACCATTGCCTTCTGGCAGAACCACGGTGCGTTGAACGACGTGGACCCGAGCACGATCCAGACCGAAGTATTCCGCCTGCCGACCACTTCCTTCGCCGAGGAAAACGGCGCGGTGGTGAACTCCTCGCGCTGGCTGCAATGGCACTGGAAGGGGGCCAATCCGCCGGGCGAAGCGCGCAGCGACATCGAGATCATGTCCGAGCTGTTCCATCGCATCAAGGCGATGTACGAGAAGGACGGCGGTGCGTGGTGGGAGCCGGTGCGCGACCTGGCCTGGAAGTACTCCAACCCGGAACTGCCGACGCCGGAAGAACTGGCGATGGAATACAACGGCAAGGCACTGGCCGACGTGTTCGATCCGAAGGACCCGACCAAGCTGGTGCGCAAGGCCGGCGAGCAGCTGGCGGCATTCGGCGACCTGCGCGACGACGGCAGCACCTCCTCCGGCTGCTGGATCTACATCGGCGCCTGGGGCCCGACCGGCAACATGATGGCGCGACGTGACAACAGTGACCCTACGGGCATCGGCAACACGCTGGGCTGGGCCTGGGCGTGGCCGGCCAATCGCCGCGTGATGTACAACCGCGCCTCGTGCGACGTGGCCGGCCAACCGTTCGACCCGCGGCGCACGCTGCTGGCCTGGAACGGGAAAAACTGGGGCAGCGTGGACGTGCCGGACTTCAAGGCGGATGAAGATCCCGCCGGCGGCATGGGCCCGTTCATCATGAACCCGGAAGGCATCGCCCGCTTCTTCGCCAAGGCTGGCATGGCCGAAGGGCCGTTCCCGGAGCACTACGAACCGTTCGATACCCCGCTGCGCAGCAACCCGCTCAGCCCGGGCCAGGCACTGACGTTGAACAACCCGGCGGCCCGCGTGTTCGCCAGCGATCGCGCACAGATCGGTTCGCCGGACGAGTTCCCGCATGTAGCCACCACCTACCGCCTGACCGAGCATTTCCACTTCTGGACCAAGCACGGCAAGTTGAACGCCATCATCCAGCCCGAGCAGTTCGTCGAGATCGGCGCGGCGTTGGCCGATGAGCTGGGCATCAACAACGGCAGCCGCGTGCGGGTCAGTTCCAAGCGCGGGCACATCGAAGCGGTGGCGATGGTGACCAAGCGCATCAAGGCCCTGCAGATTGATGGCAGAACCGTGCACCAGGTGGGCGTGCCGATCCACTGGGGTTTCCTCGGTGCGGCCAAGCCCGGATACATCGCCAATACGCTGACCAACGCCATCGGTGACGGCAACTCGCAGACGCCCGAATCGAAGTGCATCCTGGTCAAGGTCGAGAAGGTGTAGGAGACACGCCATGTCACTGCAATCCCTGGACATCATCCGCCGCTCGGCCACCACCACGCCCTCGCCGGAGGCGCGTGGCGCGCACACCGGCCAGGTCGCCAAGCTGATCGATGTGAGCAAGTGCATCGGCTGCAAGGCCTGCCAGGTCGCCTGCATGGAGTGGAATGATCTGCGCGACGAGGTCGGCAGCTGCGTTGGCAGCTACGACAACCCGCCCGACCTGAGCGAACAGTCGTGGACGGTGATGAAGTTCCGCGAGTACGAGGACGAGAAGGGCAAGCTGGAGTGGCTGATCCGCAAGGAAGGCTGCATGCACTGCAGCGATCCGGGCTGCCTGAAGGCCTGCCCGTCGCCGGGCGCGATCATCCAGTACGCCAACGGCATCGTCGACTTCCAGGAAGAGAACTGCATCGGCTGCGGCTACTGCGTGACCGGTTGCCCGTTCGACGTGCCGCGCATCTCCAAGAAGGACCACAAGGCCTACAAGTGCACGCTGTGCTCGGACCGGGTGGCGGTGGGCCAGGAACCGGCCTGCGTGAAGACCTGCCCGACCGGCGCGATCACCTTCGGCAGCAAGCAGGCGATGACCGAGCACGCGGCGGGACGCGTGGAAGACCTGAAATCGCGCGGCTACGAGAACGCCGGCCTGTACGACCCGCAGGGTGTGGGCGGCACCCATGTGATGTACGTGCTGCAGCACGTGGACAAGCCGGAACTGTATGCCGACCTGCCGAAGGACCCGCGCATCAACCCGATGGTGGAGGTGTGGAAGGGCGTGGCCAAGCCGCTGGGCGTGCTGGCGATTGCCGCTACCGCCTTCGCCGGCTTCCTGCATTACATCGGCATCGGCCGCAACACGGTCAATGACGAGGAAGAAGAGGAAGCCGAGCACGAGGCGAAGAAGATCGAAGAGGAGCAGCGGCCATGAAGTACGCCCCGCACCCGCGGCAGATCATCCGCTACCGCGCGCCGACCCGCATCAATCACTGGATTGTGGCGATCTGCTTCGTGTTGACCGCGCTGTCCGGGCTGGCGTTGTTCCACCCTGCCCTGTTCCCGCTGACCCAGTTGTTTGGCGGTGGGCCATGGACGCGCATCCTGCACCCGTTCATCGGCCTGGCCATGGTCGTCGGCTTTGCGCTGCTGGCGTTCCGCATGTGGCGCGACAATCTGCCGACCGCCGACGATGGCAAGTGGATGCGCGGCATGCGCGATGTACTGCGCAACGAGGACGAGAAGCTGCCACCGGTGGGCCGCTTCAATGCCGGCCAGAAACTGCTGTTCTGGGCGATCATCGGTTGCCTGTCGGCGCTGCTGCTGACCGGCTTCGTGATCTGGCGGCAGTACTTCAGCCACTTCTTCCCGATCGGGGTGATCCGCTTCTCGGTGCTTGCCCATGCGCTGTTCGGCTGGGTACTGGTCTGCGCGATCGTGGTGCACATCTATGCAGCGATCTGGATCAAGGGCTCGGTGCGGGCGATGACCCAGGGCAAGGTGACCTACGGGTGGGCGTACAAGCATCACCGGCAGTGGTTCCGGGACATCCTGCGCGGGCGGCGGGAAGAGGGGTAGCGGCAGGGCCTGCGGCCCTGCACCCGCTGGATCAACGTCAACGTCAAAAGCGGGTATCCTGGGGGATGGCGGGGTGGGTCCGGTTGCGGGGGCCGCTGCAAGTACGTCCATGTAAGCTCGGTCGCCGCTTGCTCGTGTGCGCAGTCCTGCGCACACGGCAAGACCGGG
>NZ_JAWIRU010000022.1:0-78734 GCF_036320025.1 Stenotrophomonas sp. SMYL86 | reverse complement strand
TCGACGTTCGTGTGCGGGATGGGGATCGCTCGACTCGTCTGTCGGCTAGTATCCGCAGATGCATGCTTGACGGTCCCTCCACCCTGGCTCCTACATACCTCGTAGGAGCCGGGAGGAACATACAAGCCATGCTCGACTGCCGCCCTCGAAAACACCCGTGAACACGAATGTGAAAAACGGTTGACGGCCTCTGAAAAGCCCCTATAATGAGCGGCTCAGCAACACACCGGGCGGTTAGCTCAGCGGTAGAGCATTGCCTTCACACGGCAAGGGTCACAGGTTCGATCCCTGTACCGCCCACCATGTTGCAGAACGAAAGAAGCCTCCAGCAATGGGGGCTTTTTTGTTGCCTGTGATTCCGTAGTGCCCGCCGAAGCGATCACCGTTTCAGCCGAGGTCCTCCAGCAGCTCGCGCGCGATCATCGCCGTTGCATCCAGCAGGTCGTGACCGCTGCCGGCCCGCACCACCACCGCCAGCAGGCTACGGCCCACATCGGCATTGCCGCCGCTCAGTTCCATCTCGCCTTCAAAGCACAGATCGGCCAACCATTCATGGGCCTGCTGCAGTCCGCGCTTGCGGACGCGGCGGAACTCCGCGAGCAGCTTCGCCTGGCCGGCCTCCTGCTCACCATCGGCAAGCAGGCCGATGGCACCGCCGTGCGCCGCGCGCCAGATGGCCGGTAGCGGGCGACCGTTCGCGTCCACCAAGTCCGCCGAGAACTGCGCGCAGTACATTTCGTAGCGCTTGCCCGCTGTGCTGCAGGGCACGATGCCGGCCTCGGCCAGCAGGCGTTCGGCTTCATCCAGTTTGCTGAACTTCAAGCGCAGCAGTGCAGGACGGCTCAGGTGTTGTGCCAGCGCCTGCTGGTTGGCGGTGAACCAGACGTTCCAGCCCACGCTTGCGCGGCCTTCCAGTGCGGCCTTGAAGTACTCCAGGTATTCGGCGTCCATTGCGGTCTCCTGCGCTCCCTGCTCGATTGTAGCGGGCGCATATCCGGGCCGGTCAGGCGTCGTCGCCGGAGAGGCAATGATGTGCCTCGCGTACCAGCTGTCGCGCGGCCACGATCAGCCCGTCGGTGTGGAAGGCGCCCAACTGTTCGTCCGGATCGCCTTCGTTACGCACGTGGGCGGGCCCGTGCTACGAATGGAAGCAGAGGGTTCCATTCCTGCGCTGTCCCGCAGCCACGGGCAGGCGTAGTCTCAGCCCGTTGCCATGCCCATCCACACTGGAGTGCCACCATGCCGCTCGCCCGCATTGATCTTCGCAAAGGTAAATCCGCCGACTACCTGCAACGCGTCGGCGAAACCATCTACCAGGCCATGCGCGCGGTGGGCGTGCCGGAGAACGATCGCTTCCAGATCTTCCAGCAACATGAGCCGGGCACGTTGATCTATGACCCCGGCTACCTGGGCGTGGACCGCACCGACGATTTCATCTGCATCCAGATCACCTGGAACGAAGGGCGCACGTTGGAGCAGAAGAAGGCGCTGTATGCCGGCATCGCCGATGGACTGCACGCGGCGGTGGGTATCCGCCGCGAGGATGTGTTCATCAACCTGGTGGAAGTGAAGCGGGAAAACTGGTCGTTCGGGAACGGGCAGGCGCAGTACGTGAGTTGATGCGCGAAGCGCATCCACGCATGGCATGGATCCACAGCGTGGTGGGCGTGCGCAGGGAGGGCGTGCCCATCGCTGTGGCCGGCAGCACAGCCCTGCGTCACCGTGTCGCAGGGGGCAAACCCTGAACCGGGTCCAAGGTTGGTCAGGGCCCCGTAGAATGGCGGCGTGCGTCGTTCTGTCCTCCACCGCCGGTTCCAGGCCCTGGCATGGCTTGCCATGCTGCTGGTGCTGCTCGCCCCGCTGGTGAGCCGCTGGCTGGCGCACGGTCACGTGGCTGCTGCAGTGCCGGCGGCGGCGATGGACCACGCGATGCACGCAGAGCATGCGCAGCACGCGATGGAAGGCCATCACGACCACCACGCGATGGCGATGCCGCACGGCGAGGCCGCAAAGAAGCCACCTGCCGATCCACACGCCGATCATGAGATGGGCGTGGACTGCGATTACTGCCTGATCGCTGCACGGCTGATCACTCTGCTGGTGGCGGCAGTGCTGCTGTTGGCGCCGATGGCACCGGTGTGCCGCGCGCTGCGCGGTGCGGTGCGGGCGTTGCCGCAACGGATCAGCGGCACATTGGGAGCGCGTGGGCCGCCGGCACTGATGGCTGCCTGAGCCGCACGCGCGTTGCATTGAACATTTTTCCATGAGGTTGCCGGCCACGGCCGGTGCCCGCACGCGCGTGTTTGTCCCTTTCTGATTGCTGCCCTGCCATTGCGGGGTGGCCTTGCATGCCGTGAACAAATGAAAACGAACCCCAACTCCGCGCACCTGCGCCGGGCGACGCTGCCTGTCCTGTGCGCGTTGCTCATGCACGCCGCGCCCCTGCTTGCCGCTGATGCGGCACCACCGACCACGCTGGATACCGTGCGGGTGGTCGATACCCGCAGCGGCGAGCTGTCTTCCACCGCCAGCGCAGGCTCTGCGTTGGGCCTGAGCGTGCTGCAGACACCGGCCAGCCTGACGGTGATTTCGCGCGAGCAGCTGGAGCAGCGCGGCGACAGCAACCTCAACGATGCGATCAGCCGGGCAGGTGCGATCAGTGCCATGCCGCACCCGGGCAATGGCCTGAGCGCGCTCTCCAGCCGCGGCTTCACCGACGGTGCCTCGGTGATGCGCCTGTACGACGGGCTGCGTCAGTACGGCGGCGTGGGCATCACCTTCCCGTTCGATACCTGGTCGATCGAGCGCATCGAAGTGCTGCGCGGGCCGGCGTCGGTCATCCATGGCGACGGTGCGATCGGCGGCGTGATCAACATCGTGCCGAAGAAGCCCTCGCGCGGTGCCATCGAAAACGAGATCAGCGTGACTGTGGGCAGCGAGGACACCGCGCGGCTGGGCTTCGGCAGCGGTGGCGCGCTGACGCCCGAGCTGGCCTACCGGCTGGACGTGAGTGGCAACTACAGCGGTGGCTGGGTTGATCGTGGGCGCAGCAGTGACGCGACGTTCTCCGGTGCATTGCTGTGGCAACCGCGTGCGGACCTGCAGCTGACCCTCACCCATGCGCAGGGCTACCAGCAACCGATGCGTTACTTCGGCACGCCGCTGGTCGAGGGCCGCCAGCTGGAGGCGCTGCGCCACCGCAACTACAACGTGGACGACAGCCAGATCCGCTATCGCGACCGCTGGACCCAGCTTGATGCGCTGTGGACACCGAACGCGAACGTGGAATGGCGCACGCGCCTCTACCAGATCGACAGCCAACGCGATTGGCGCAATGCCGAGGCCTATGTTTACAACCGCGCCACCGGCTTGATCGATCGATCGGGCAACACCGAGATCACCCACAACCAGGACCAGACCGGGCTGACCTCGACGCTGCGCGTGCAGGGAACGGCGGGTGGCCTGCAGAACAACTTCGCGGTGGGCCTGGACGCCAACCGCGTGCACTTCAAGCACACCAACAACACCTATGCCGGCAGCTCGGGCCCGGTCGATCCGTTCGATCCGGTGCCGGGCCAGTTCGCCAGCGACGCGCCGAACCTGCCGCGCTACCGCAACCGTGCCGAGCAGTACGCGCTGTTCGTGGAGGACCGGCTGGCGCTGAGCGAGCGCTGGTCGGTGCTGGGTGGCCTGCGCCACGACCGCGCGCGCATTGATCGCACCGATCTGATCAGCGGCCAGAATGCGTTCTCGAAGACCTACAGCAGCACCGGCTGGCGTGCAGGCACGGTATTCGCGCTGCAGCCGACGCTGAGCCTGTATGCGCAGTACTCGCAGGCGGCGGACCCGGTCAGTGGCCTGTTGATGATCAGCCCGGCCAACGGTGCCTTCGACCTGGCCAAGGGGCGGCAGATCGAGGTGGGCCTGAAGCAGGCCTTCGATGGCGGCGAGTGGACGCTGGCGGCGTATCGCATCCGCAAGACCGGGCTGCTCAGCCGCGATCCGCTGGTGCCGGACCGCCGCGTGCAAGTGGGCGCGCAGACCTCGCGTGGTATCGAGGCGTCGCTGAACTGGAACGTCGCGCCGCACTGGACGCTGGATGCCAACGCCACGGTGCTGAAGGCCGAGTTCGAGGACTTCCTGGAAACCACCGGTTCGCCGCCGCTGCTGGTGTCGCGCGATGGCAACGTGCCGCCGAACGTGGCCGAACGCCTGGCCAATGTGTGGTTGAGCTGGCAGTTCGCGCCGGACTGGAGCGCGGCGGGTGGCGTTCGCTATGTCGGCAAGCGCTACGCCGACAATGCCAACACGCTGGAGTTGCCCAGCTACAGCACCACTGACCTGGCGCTGACCTGGCAGGCAGCACCGCGCACGCGGCTGTCCGCGCGATTGTTCAACGTGTTCGACAAGGCGTACTACGCCACCGCGTACTACACCAGCACGCAGTGGCTGCTGGGCGCGGATCGTCGCGTCGAGTTCACCGTCGACCATCGCTTCTGAGGACGCGCACCATGTCGCTGCGATCCACTGCCAAGCGCTGGACCTACCTGGTGCACCGTTGGCTCGGCATCGGCGGATGCCTGCTGATGCTGTTGTGGTTCGTCAGCGGCATGGTGATGTTGTTCATTGGCTACCCGAAGCTGACGCCCGGTGAGCGGCTGGCGGCATTGCCGGAGCTGGGTGAGGTCTGCGATCTGCAGGGGCTGCCGGTACTGCCGGCGGCGGTGCAGGCCGAGCCGGAAAGCGTGGCGCTGACCACGCTGCGTGGCGAGCCTGCGTATGTGGTGCGCAATGGCAGCAACGTGGGTGCCTGGTCGGCGTACACCGGCCAGGCCCTGCTGCCGGTGTCGGCACAGCGCGCCGAAGCATCCGCTGCACAGTTCGCCGGCGGCCAGGCGTTCGTGGGTGCGACGCGCGTGGACGAGGACCGCTGGACGCATTCGCGCGCGCTGGATGTGCATCGGCCGCTGTATCGCGTCGAGGTGGGCGGTACACAGCCGGGCGACCTGTACGTGTCCTCGCGTACCGGTGAAGTGGTGCTGGACGCACCGCATGTGCAGCAGCGCTGGAACTATGTGGGCGCCTGGCTGCACTGGCTGTACTTCCTGCGCATGCAGTCGGTGGATCCGGTGTGGACGTGGGTGGTGATCGTGTTGTCCGCGCTGTGCACGTTGGCGGCGGTCAGCGGCATCGTGGTGGGCGTGTGGCGCTGGCGTTTCCGTGGGCGCTACCGCTCCGGTGCGAAGACACCGTACGTCGAACCGTGGATGCGCTGGCACCATCTGATCGGGCTGGTGGCTGCGGTCTTCGTGTTCACCTGGATCTTCAGCGGGCTGATGTCGATGAATCCGCTGGGGGTCTTCAGCAGCACGCGTGAAGCGATCGACAGCGGGCGCTATCGCGGTGGCGCGGTGATGGTGGATGGCGCGCTGGGTGAGCCGGCGAAGCTCATGGCAGTGGCCGAGGCTGAGCGCTTCCAACCGGTCGAGATCCAGTGGCGCCGCATCGGGGGCGAGCTGTTCGCGGTGCTGCTGGACGGGCAGGGCGAGACCCGCATCGTATCCGGCAGTAATGGGCATCTGCAGGTGGCGCGCCTGCTGTCGGCAGCGTGGCTGCAGCAGAAGGTGCGTGCGCTGTCCGATGCGCCGATGCAGGGTTTCGTGGTGCAGAAGGCAGCGGATGCCTACTTCTATCCGCGTGCGCCCGAGGCCATGAATGGTGCAGCAGTTCGCCGCTTCCCGGTGGCGGTGGCGGATTTCGGCGATGCCGAGGCGACGCGCGTCTATCTCGATCAGGCCACCGGCGACCCGTTGCTGACGATGGGGCATCGCGAGCGCGTGGGGCGCTGGTTGTTCTACTTCCTGCACAGCTGGGACCTGCCGGCGATGCTGCGCCAGGAAGGTGCCCGGCTGGCGGTGTTGCTGCTGCTGAGTGCTGCTGGCACCGCGCTGTGTGCCACGGCGACGGTGATCGGCTATCGGCGATTGCGGATGAAGCTGCGGCACAGGCGGCGCTGAGGCCCTGGGCTACATCCGCAGCCAACGTGTGGACACGGCCACCAGCAACAAGGCGGTGGCCACGCCGATGAACGCAGCGATCAGGCCGAAGTGGTTGGCAGCAAAACCGATCAGTGCTGGGCCAGCAAGGATGCCGGCGAAGCCCAGCGTGGATACCGCGGTGATCGCCAGCGCACCCGGCATGCGGGTCTGGTGGCCGGCCAGCGAGAACAGCGCGGGCGCGATGTTGGCGCAGCCGAGGCCGACCAGCACATAGCCGATCAGCGACGCCTGCCACGGCGTCACCAGGGTCAGCACCAGCACTCCCGCGGCGGCGAGCAGCGCGCCGAACACGATCGCGCGCTCACGGCCTACGCGTGCCACCAGTGCGTCGCCGAACAGGCGCGCCACGGTCATGGTCAGGGTGAAGGTTACATAGCCGATACCGGCGAGGCTGGCATCGACGCGACGCACATCGCTGAGGAAGACCGCGCTCCAGTCCAGCATCGCGCCTTCACCGAGGAAGGCGACGAACGCCAGCACGCCGATGAACAGCACGATGCCGTGCGGCAGGGCCAGCATCGGTGCGTCGTGCGGCATGCGTTCGCTGTGCCAGTTCGCCGCCGACAGCAGCATCACCAGCAGCATGGCGCCGACGCCGATCAGCACCGATGCCAGTGGCGGCAGCTGTGCGGACAACAGCACGGTCATGGTGGCCGCGCCGAGGAAGCCGCCGATGCTGAAGAAGGCATGGAAGCCGGACATCATCACCCGCCGTGCTTCGCGCTCGACGATGACGGCCTGCACGTTCATCGTGCAGTCCATCGCGCCCACGGCGGCGCCGAACACGAACAGCACCAGCCCCAGCGTCCAGGCCGAACCGGCCAGCGCCAGGCCGGGCACGGTCAGGCAGATCAGCAGGCTGCTGGCCACCATCACCCGCCGGCAGCCCAGGCGTGCGGCCAGTACACCGGACAGCGGCATGGCCAGCAGCGAACCGGCACCGAGGCAGAGCAGCACCAGGCCCAGCGTGGCGTCGTTGATGTCGGTGCGCGCTTTGGCGAATGGCACCAGGGTGGCCCACAGCGCAGTGGCGAAGCCGGGAATGAAGAACGCAGCGCGGGTCGCGTGCTGTTCGGCACGCGCGCGGTTGGCAAGGGACATGAGCGGTACGGTCAGGGCGGAGTGGGGTGTACCGCGATGCCTGCGGCGCGGAAGCGCGCGGCCAGCGCCGGCGGAGCCGAGGTGGTCAGCACCAGATCGTCGATTTCATCGAGGCTGGCGATCTGCCAGTTGCCGCGGGCACCGAGCTTTTCAGTGGTGGCGGCGACGATGACGCGGCTGCTGCAGGCCACCATCGCGCGTTTCAGCGTGGCTTCTTCCGAATCCATTGCCCAGACGCCGGTGTCGCCGTCCACCGCGCAGGGGCCGGGCAGGTATACGTCGGCGCGCAGGCGCTGCACCTGCGCCAACGCTTCAGCGCCGACCGCGCCGCCACCGCTGGCCAGGCGGCCGCCGATCAGCTGCACCGAAGTGCCTTCGAGCATGCTGGCGGCGGTGGCGATCTGCGGAGCATTGGTGATCACCGTCAGGCCGAGAGCGGTCGGTAGCTGCTGGGCGATCGCCAGGTTGGTCGACCCGGCGTCGAGCAGTACGACCTGGCCGGGCTGCAGCAGCGCGCAGACGCGGGCGGCCAGCTCGGCCTTGTCGCCGCGGTCGCGGGTCAGGCGCTCGCGCAGCGGCCGTTCCTTGGGGGGCGGCAGCACGGCGCCGCCGTAGACACGCTGGCACAGGCCTTGGGCGGCCAGCTCGCGCAGATCACGGCGGATCGAATCTTCGGAGACGGCATAGCGGCGCGCCAGTTCGGCGGCGACCACGCGGCCCTGCTGGCGCAGTTCCTCGAGGATCTGCAGGGTGCGCTGGGCGGGGAGGGGGCTGGGATCGGAGCTCATGACGCAAGTCTGCACGTTCGTGCATTAACGTGCAACAACGTGCATTTGGCGGGCGTGGCCACAGATCGGCTGGACTGCCGGTGAACCCGACCGCGCCAGCGTCTATGGATCGCCCTCGCGGCCCGGCATCATGGCGGGGCACCTGGCATGGAATCCACGATGTCTCCCACCGTTCACCGCAAGCTGCGCATCGGCGCAGACCAGTACACCGGCCAGAAAGTGGTCGACCAGCAGTTCCACGAATGCGATTTCTCCGGCGCTGACCTCACCGCCACCGAGTTCATCAACTGCAGCTTCTATGACGCTGAAAACCGCGCCGGTTGCCGCTTCAACGGCGCCACATTGAAGGAAGCCAGCTTCCGTAGTTGCGACATCAGCATGTGCCACTTCAGTTTCATCAAGGCGCTGGGCCTGGAGATCAGCGAGTGCCGTGCGCAGGGCGCGGATTTCAGCAACGCCAGCTTCATGAACCAGATCACCACGCGCAGCTGGTTCTGCAGCGCGTTCATCAAGAAGTCGAACCTGCGCTATGCCAATTTCTCGCGAGTGACGCTGGAAAAGTGCGAACTGTGGGAGAACCGCTGGGATGGCGCGAACGTGAGCGGTGCCAGTTTCGCCGGTTCGGATCTGTCCGGTGGCCAGTTCGAGGGGATCGACTGGAACAGTGCCAACTTCACCGACTGCAACCTGACCAACTCGGAGCTGGGCGAGCTGGACCTGCGCAGCACCAATCTGCGCGGCGCCACACTGGATGTGCAGCAGGTGGCGCTGTTGATGCAGCGCATCGGCATTACCGTGGTGCCGTAGGCATCATCCGGCGTACGCCACCCAGCCCTTGAAGCTGAAGCCGGCGTAGAACAGCTCCACGTTGTCGAAGCCGGCCTCCTGCAGTAGCACAACCTCCTGCTCCGGCGACAGCAACGGCAACCGTTCGGCAATGGCGTCGATCGCGCGCTGCGCATCGGCGTGGGCAACCCCCGAGGCTTCGGCGAACGCCGCGTAGCGCTGCAACCAGCGCAGCTTGCCGGCCGGGTCCTGTGGCACGCTGTGGTGCGCCACCACCAGCGGCGCGCCGGGTTGCAGGCGCCGGTGCAGTTCGCGCAGCGTGTGCAGGCGCTGCCCGGCATCGAGGAAGTGCAGGGTCAGCAGGCAGCTGGCACCGTCGAAGCGCACGTCCGGGGCATCGTCGATGTAGCCTTCCAGCAGTTCGACGCGTGCGTTCAACGGGCCCAGTGTCTGCTCCGCCAGGGCCAGCATCGGCGCGGCCGGGTCCACGCCCAGCAACTGCCAGCCCGGCTGCGCCTCGGCGAAGGCTTTCAGCTCCAGCCCGCCCCCGGCACCCAGCACCAGCACGCGGCCCTGTGCGGGAACGCGTTCGGCCAGCAGCAGGCGGCACATCTGCTGCAACGCGAGGAAACCGGGCACCTGGCGCAGCGGTGCTTCGGCATAGCGGGCCACCGCCTGCGGATCGGAGAACGTGGACATGCGCGGATTCCTGCGGCGGGGGACATACCACTGTAGCGCGGCGCGCAAGGGGCATTGCGCGCCGCTGCCGCACAGGCAGGGCAGGGCTCAGGCCGCTGCGGCCTCAAGCACGTCTTCCAGCCGCACCTCGCCGAGGAATCCACCGCCGCTGGTTGCCGGCTGCTGCGCTTCGATGGCGTGGGCGAACTGCACGCCGGCGTCGTCCTGCAGGCGCTCGAACAGCTGCTGCACCCTTGGGAACTCGCGTCGATCGACCACCTGGTGATAGTCGTTCCAGCGCGCGATGCCTGCGAAGTAGGCGTCGGCAAAGCTGCGCTGTTCGCCCAGCAGCCACGGGCCCGTGCCGATCATCTGCTCCAGCGCCTGGTGGGCGTGGCGCACCTTGGTCGTGCCATAGGCACGCAGCGCCTCGCCTTCATCGCCTTCCGCATGCTCCAGTGCGTGCCAGAGCGGCGCGTAGGCACCGAAGAAACTGGTGTTGAGATAGGCCAGCCGATGGTTGAGGCGATCGAAGCCGGAGGTGCCCTGTGCGAAGCCCAGGCCCTGTGCGATGCCCTTCGCGGCCAGGTGGTTGAGGATGGCCAGGCTCTCGCTGAGCAGCTCGCCCTGTGTGGTTCGCAGGGTCGGGGTTTCGCCCAGTGGATTGAGGCGGCGGTAGTCTTCGCCCTGCACCTGGCCGGGCATCTCGATGCGGCACAGGTGATACGGCTGGCGCAGCCACTCCAGCGCGATGATGGAGCCGAACGAGCAGCCCGAGGGCACGCCGTAGAAGAGGATCGGGGTCATGGCAGGTTTCCGGTTCGAGCCGCGATGCGGCGGGTGAGGAAAGCGTGCCCGCGTGGACATTGCTCCGGAAGCCGTCCGAATGGCATCCTGAAGTCTACATATGTGGACGTTGCGCATGCTCAACCTCAACGATCTGGCCCTGTTCGTGACTGCGGTGGAGCAGGGCGGTTTCGCCGCAGGCGGGCGCCATCTGGGCCTGCCGCGCTCGACCCTGAGCAAGCGCGTGGCGCTGCTGGAAGAACAGCTCCAGGTACGGCTGCTGCAACGCAGTTCGCGCCGCTTCGCATTGACCGAGGTCGGCCAGGAGTTCTTCGAGCGCGCACGCGCAGCGTTGTCTGAGGTCGAGGTCGCCGAGGCCATCGTCCGCGACCGCCAGGCCGAACCCAGCGGCACCGTACGCATCAGCGCTTCGATTCCGGTGGTGCAGGGCGAGCTCGCCGCGTGCCTGCCTGCACTGGCCCGCCGCTATCCACGGCTGCGCATCGAAGTTGAAGTGAGTGATCGTTTCATCGATCTGGCTCAGGAGGGCATCGACATCGCTCTGCGCAGTCACTTCGGTCCGCTGCCGGATTCCGGGTTGGTGCAGCGAATGCTCGGCAGCGAGCGCATCGTGCTGGTGGCGTCCCCTGGCTATCTGGCAGCCGCGCCGGCAGTGGATACGCCCGAGCAGCTACGTGCGCATGCCGGCCTGCTGACCGCGCGTCATGCAACGCGCTGGACGCTGCACGGCCCCGACGCCCGCACCGTGCAGGTGGAGCCGAAGGTGGCGCTGGTCGGCAATGAATCGCAGCTGCTGATCGCGGCGGCCGAAGCGGGTCTTGGCATCACCGTGTTGCCACACAGCCTGTGTGCCGCAGCCCTTGCCGCCGGCCGCCTGCAGCAGGTGCTGCCGGCGTGGCATGCCGGCGAAGTGACCACCAGCGTGCTGCTGCCGCATCGTCGCGGCCAGTTGCCGGGCGTGCGCGTGGTGGTGGATGCGCTGGTCGCGCATTACCAGCTCAACGCAGCGCGCGCGCCAGTACCTGCCAGATCCTCGGGTCCTGGCACTGCGAAACGTTGAAACGTACATAGTCAGCCGCGCGCTGCGACTGGCTGAACGCGTTGCCCGGTGCCAGCACGATGCCCTCGCGCAGGCATTGCCGGGCCAGTGCGGCGGCATCGCGGCCATCGGGCAGCTGGCACCACAGGAACAGCCCGGCTTCCGGCTGCAGCCACGGCGTGATGCCCAGCGCCTGCAGCTTCCGCAGCGTGTGCCGGCGCGCATCGGCCAGGCGCGAACGTACCGACTGCATGTGGCGGCGGTAGCCGCTGTCGGTCAGCGCGATGTGCATCAACTGCATCGCCAGGTGACCGCCGCCGAAGCTGGTGGCCAGCTTCAGGTCGGTCAGCGCCTCGATCCAGTCATGGCGCGCAGCGATGTAGCCACAGCGCGAAGCCGCCGACAGCGTCTTGGAGAAGCTGCCGACGTGGATCACCCGCGACAGTCCATCGAGCGCGGCCAGCCGCGGTGCAGGCTGCAGTTCGAAGTCGGCGAAGATGTCGTCCTCGACGATGATCAGTTCATTGCGTTCGGCCAGGCCCAGCAGGCGGTGCGCGGTGCTGGCGGAAAGCACCGCGCCGGTCGGGTTGTGCAGGCCTGAGTTGGTGATGTACAGCCGCGGCGTATGCGCCTGAACTGCCTGCGCGAACGCCTCCAGGTCCGGGCCGCTGTGCGTGTACGGCACGCCGATGGCCTGCACCTGGTGCGCCTTCAGCAACGCGTGGTAGTTGAAGTAGCTCGGGTCATCCACCAGCACGCAGTCGCCGGGCTTGAGCAGGAAACGGCAGAGCAGATCGACCGCGTGCGTACCGGATTCGGTCAGCAGGATCTGCTCCATCGGCGCATCGATGCCCAGCGCCGCGCTGCGCCGTTGCAGCAGCTGGCGCAATGCGGGCAGCCCGAGCGGGCCGGCGTAGTCGACCAGCTGTGATGCATCGGCACGTGCGAGCCGACGCAGGCCGCGGCGCACGCCATCGTGATACAGCCAATCACTGGGCATCCAGCCGCAGCCCGGCTTGAGGTGGCCCGCCGGCGTTTCCAGCGATTGCCGCGACACCCACAGCGGATCCACCGCGCGGTCCAGCCGCGGCTCCATTTCAGCCAGCGCCAGCGGTGCGGCCGGCCCACTGACGTAGAAGCCGGATCCTGCGCGCGCACTGATCAGGCCTTCGGCGGCCAGGCGCTCGTAGGCCTCGACCACGGTCGAGACCGACACCCCCATCGCCGCCGCCTGCGCACGTACCGAGGGCAGGCGGGAGCCGGGGCCATCCACCCGCGCACCGATGCGGGTGCGGACGGTCTGGATGACCGATTCGATGCGGGTGAGCGAACGTGGCATGGCGGAACCGTAGTGGAAGTGTGGGCAGCACAGTTACTTGCGACTGTACTGGATTGTAGCTGGGGTCGTTCCGCGCTGGATGCTTCCATACAGGTCCAGCCGGGCATCGTCCGGCACCTTCAGGAGTACAGGTGTGGAACGGTCGGCGAGTGGTTGGATCAATGGCTTCATCGGTGTGGTGATCTTCGCGGGCTCCCTGCCGGCCACCCGCTTGGCGGTGCTGCAGCTGGACGCCGGATTCGTCACTGCTGCACGCGCGACCATTGCCGCTGTGCTCGGCCTTGGCCTGCTCCTTCTGCTGCGCCAGCCGTGGCCGCGGCGCAATGACCTGCCAGGCCTGGTGGTGGTCAGTCTGGGGGTGGTGGTCGGCTTTCCGCTGTTGACCGCGCTCGCGCTGCGGCATGCGTCATCGGCACACACCATCGTGTTCCTCGGCCTGCTGCCACTGAGCACTGCGGTGTTCGGCGTGCTGCGCGGCGGCGATCGACCGCGCCCGGCATTCTGGTTGTTCTCGCTGCTGGGCAGTGCCTGCGTGGTCGGCTATGCGGTGCGCAACGGCATCGAGGCCTCGCTGCAGGCTGACCTGCTGATGCTGGCGGCGATCGTGGTGTGTGGGCTCGGCTATGCCGAAGGTGGTCGACTTGCCCGCCACCTTGGCGGTTGGCAGGTGATCAGCTGGGCGCTGCTGCTGGCGTTGCCGGTGATGCTGCCGCTGACAGTGCTGATGCGCCCGGCCTCGTTCACCGCGGTCGGTGCGTCGGCGTGGTGGGCGCTGGGCTACGTGGCGGTGTTCAGCATGCTGATCGGCTTCCTGTTCTGGTACCGCGGGCTGGCCCAGGGCGGCATCGCCGCTGTTGGCCAGCTGCAGTTGCTGCAGCCGTTCTTCGGCCTGGCCCTGGCCGCGCTGCTGCTGCACGAATCGGTCAGCCTCAGCATGGTGCTGGTGACCGTGGTCGCGGTGATCTGCGTCGCCGGCGCGCGCCGCTTCAGCCGCTGAGCGAAAAAGGGGACGGAGGGGATTAAGTCGTTTCAGGCACGGTAGGGTGAGTTACGACTTAATCCCCTCCGTCCCCTTTTCCGGTGATAGCGAGAGCGTATCGTGGCCGATGGTCAACGGTATTGGCGGGGGCGGTGAGCTTGGCTGAAGCTGTGCGCATGAAGCCGATTTCGCATATTTCCTTCGAGGGCCAGGTGGGCCTGGTGACCGGTGCCGCGGGTGGGTTGGGCCTGGCCTACAGCCGCCTGCTGGCCGAGCGCGGTGCGCAGGTGGTGATGCATGACGTCGGTGCCGGTACCGATGGCCGCGGCGCCGATCCACAGCGCATCCTGCGCAGCGTCGAAGCGCTGCAGCGGCAGGGTTTGCCAGTGCAGGCCGCAAATGGTCCCATCGATCATCGCAGCGGTTGCCATGCGCTGGTGCAGGAACTGCTGCAGGCGCACGGCCGCATCGACTTCCTGATCCACAACGCGGGCTGGGTCGAGTACCAGCCACTGGAAGCGATCGAGGACGATGCGTTGGAGCAGATGCTGTGCCTGGCCGCGAAGACGCCGTTGTGGCTGGCGCAGGCGGCGTGGCCGGCAATGCGCGCGGCGGGCGGTGGGCGCATCGTCATCACCACGTCCGATCGCGCGCTGTATCCGCAGTACGCACAGCGCGGGCTGTCCGCTTACGCGATGGGCAAGCTGGCCGCGCTTGGTCTGGTCAATGTGCTGGCACTGGAAGGTGCCGAGCATGGCATCTTGGTCAATGCGGTTTCGCCGGTGGCAAAGACGCGCATGTGGGGCATCGAGGGTGAGCCCGATGAGCTGCATCCGGAAGCTGTTGCGCATGGTGTGGCCTATCTGGCATCCACGCGCTGCCAGGACGGCGGCTGGGTGCTGCGCGCAAGCAACGGCCAGTTCCACGCACTGCGCATGCAGGAGGCCGAGCATGTGGCATACCCAAGGGATCTGCGCGCGGTCAGTGCCGACAGCATCGAGTCGGTGGCGCTGCAGTGGCCGGCCATCGCCCGCGCCAGCGTCGACGTGCGCGGCTGAGGGCGTACCCTAGGCGGGTTCCCACTGCCTGCTTCGAGATGATCGACCTGCGCCTGCTTCGCCAGTATGTGGCCGTGGCCGAAGAACTGCATTTCCACCGCGCCGCCGCCCGCCTGCACATGTCGCAGCCGCCGCTGACCGCGGCGATACGACGGCTGGAAGACGAGCTCGGAAGTGAACTGATCGTGCGCGGCAACCGCACGCTGGGCCTGACCGTGGCCGGGCAGACCTTGCTGGTGGAGGCGCGGGCAACGCTGCAGCAGGCCGAGCAGGGGTTGCAGCGCACGCGCGAAGCTGCAGCGGGGCAGTCCGGCAGCCTGCGCGTAGGCTATGTCGGCAGTGCGCTGTATGGCCGCCTGCCAGGTTTGATCCGCCGCTTCCGCCAGCAGTACCCGCAGGTGCAGTTGCACCTGCAGGAAGCCACGTCGCGCCAGCAGCAGTTGTGGCTGCGTGAGCAGCGCATCGACGTTGGCGTGTTGATTCCACCGATTCCCGCCGCCGAGCTGGTACTGCACGACTTCGACCATGACCGCCTGGCGATTGCGCTGCCGCGCGCTCATGCGCTGGCCGACGCGCCGGAGGTCAGTGTGGCGATGCTGGCTGAAGAACCGTTCGTTTCATGGCCGGCGGGCGAGGGCATCGGCTTCCACGCGCAGGTGCTGGGCCTGTGCACTGCGGCGGGATTCACCCCGCGCGTCGTGCAGGAAGCGCAGGGCATGCATGCGGTCCTGTCGCTGGTGGCGGTGGATGCCGGCGTGGCGATCGTCCCGGCCAGCATGGCCAGCTTCCGCCCGCAGGAGATCGTCTATCGCGTGCTGGAGGACGAAGCAGCGCGTTTCGACCTGCCGTTCTGCAAGCGGCCGGAACAGCCATCGCCGGTGCTGCGCAATTTCCTGCAGACGGCGGGCACCAACTGATTCTGTGGACCTGCTACGCCTTGTCGCCCTGGAACAGATGCGCAACGGCATAGTCGATGAACACCCGCAGGCGTGCGCTGGGATGGCGCCCACCGGGCCATAGCAATGAGAACTGCCCCTGGTGCGTGGGCAGTGCAGGCAGTACCCGTTGCAGGCGGCCATCGGCCAGCGCGTCGGCTGCGAGGAAGTCAGGCATCCAGGCCAGGCCCATGCAACCGATCGCAGCGGCCAGCACGGCCTCCATGTTGTTGCAGGTCATCGCCGTGGGAAGGCGCGCTCCAGCATCGCCTTCGACGCCCGGCAGCTGCCAAGGGTGCAGCTTTCCGGTGGTGGGGTAACGGAAGCGCAGCGCGGTATGCAGGCGCAGCTCGCTCACATCACCGGGCGTGCCGTGCGCCTGAAGATAGCCGGGCGCCGCACAGAGGATGAAACGAAAGCCACCCAGTCGCCGCGCGGTCAGGCTGGAATCGGCCAGTTCACCGCTGCGTATCACCGCGTCGAGGCCTTCGCTGACCACGTCGACGATGCGATCGTTGAAGTCCAGTTCCAGCTGCACCTGCGGGTAGCGTTGCTGGAAGCCAGGCAGCACCGGCAGCAGGAAGCGGTAGCCGATGGTGGGCAGGCCGATGCGCAGCAGCCCGCTGGGGGCGTGCTGTCGCTGCGCCAGGTCTGCCTGCGCTTCGGAAAGTTCATCCAACGCACGCCGGCAGCGCTGCAGCAGCAGTTCGCCTTCGTCGGTGAGGTGCACGCGGCGGGTGGTGCGCTGGAACAGGCGCGTGCCGAGTTCCTGTTCAAGGCGGGCGATGCGCTTGCCCACGGCCGACGCGGAGAGGCCGAGGACGCGAGCGGCGCCGACGATGCTGCCTGCTTCGGCGGTACGGACGAAGGCCAGCAGGGCAGAGATGGAATCCATGCGGGGCATGATTACGGAACATCGGGCCGCAATCAACGTCCATCGATCCTGTTTTTCTGGAATAGCGGCCTGTCCATCATCAATGCCCCTGATGGATGGAGGCCCACATGGCCCCGGTTTCGATGCTCCCCGTACCTTCCCACACGCAGCAGCGGTGGGCGCTGCTTGCCGTCTGCCTGGCCGCGCTGGCGCTGCCGTTGTCCTTCTCGGCCGGTGCCGTCGCGGTGCCGGCGCTGGCCCGTTCCGCGGCGTCGTCGCCCACCGCGCTGGCCTGGGTGACCAATGCGTTCATGCTCACCTTCGGCAGCCTGTTGCTCGCTGCCGGTGGCCTGGCCGATCGCTATGGCCGACGGCGGTTGTTCCTGCTGGGTACCGCGGGCTTCAGCATCGCCACTGCCGTCGTCTGCCTTGCGCCCACGCTGCTGTGGCTGGATCTGGCGCGCGGGCTGCAGGGCGTTGCCGCTGCAGCGGCGCTGGCGTCCGGCACCGCTGCGCTGGCGCATGCCTGGCAGGGGCCGGTGCGTGCCCGTGTGTTCGCCCTGCTGGGCACCACATTCGGTGCGGGGCTGGCGCTGGGGCCGCTGCTCGCGGGTCTGCTGCTGCAGGCGTTGGGATGGCGCAGTGTGTTCGCCGCGGGCGGTGTACTGACGCTGGCGGCGTTCGCCGTGGGCGCGCGCGCGTTGTCCGAAAGCCATGGCGAACGCGGGCGGCTGGATGTCGGCGGCATGCTGGGCTTCAGCCTGATGCTGGCGGCGTTGACCCTGGCCCTGCTGTGGCTGGGTGAATTCGGCCTGCATGCCATGCGCGTGCAACTGGCGCTGTTGGCGACGCTGATGCTGGGCGGGGTATTCGTCTGCATCGAACGGCTGCACCGCTCACCGTTGCTGGACCTCTCGCTGTTCTCGCAACCGGCGTTCCTCGGTGTCCAGCTGCTGCCGGTCGCAACCTGCTTCGGCTACGTGGTGCTGCTGGTGGTGTTGCCTCTGCAGCTGTTGGGCGTGCATGCACAGAGCGCGACATTGGTCGGGCTGCAGATGCTGGCCCTGTCCGCGCCGATGCTGGTGCTGCCGATGCTGGCCGCGCGCTGGGCGGAACGCGTTGGAAGTACGCGGCTGTGTACGCTGGGCCTGCTGGTCTGTGCCTCTGGGTTGTACCTTTTGTCGCGCCACGCATCGCATCCGTCGCCCTCGCAGTGGGTGCCGTTGCTGATGCTGATCGGCGGTGGAACGGCCTTGCCGTGGGGCTTGATGGATGGGCTGTCGGTCAGCGTGGTGCCGGTGCAGCGTGCGGGCATGGCCGCCGGTATCTTCGGAACCGTGCGGGTGGCCGGTGAAGGCATCGCATTGGCCGCAGTCACGGCCTTGCTTGCGCTGCTGATCGGCTACCAGCTGCAGGGAGCATCGCCTGCATCGCTGGCGCGTGCCGGTGCCTATCTGGCCACGGGTGCGCATGCACAGGCACAGGCACTGCTTCCGGCGATGAGTGGCGCACAGCTGCAGCAGGCCAGTGCCGAGGCGCTGGCGATACTGCTGCGTGTCCTGGCGCTGCTGACCGCCGCATGCGCGGTGCTGTTGCACCTGCTGCTGCGGCGGCCAGCGTTGGCCGTGATCAGAACCGATAGCTGATGGTGCCGGTCACCACGCGCGGGTAGCCGGCGAAGCAGTCGCCAAAGGTGCGGCACGGCGCGTAGTAGCGCTTGCCGGTGAGGTTGGTGATGTTCAACGCCATCGTCCAGTCGGTCACCTGCACTTCCAGCAATGCATCGGCCAGCGTGTAGCTGGGCGTGACAATGCGCCCGCCATTGCCCAGCGACACCGTGTTGCCGACATGGCGCACGCCCAGGCCCAGGCGCAGGCGTGCGGCATCGTCCAGTTGGAAGCCCTTCGAAACCCAGGCCGAGGCCAGGTCCTGCGGGGTGTCGTTGAGGCGCTGGCCCACTTCCAGTGCGAAGTTGCTGCGGCTGACCTCAGCCTCGTTGCGCGCAACGGCAGCGGTGATTGTGAGGTCGTTGGCGAACTGGAACTGCCCTTCCAGCTCCACGCCCTTGGAGCGGATCTGCCCGGTCTGCACCACGTTCAATACGTTGTCCGGGTCGTTGGTCTGCCGGTTGGTTTCGGTGATGCGGTACGCCGCCAGCGTCAGCAGCAGGCTGCGCGCCGGTTGCCACTTGATGCCGGCCTCGGACTGGCGGCCGCGCATCGGCTTGAAGGCGCTGCCGAACAGATCCTGGCCGGATACCGGCAGGAACGATTCGCTGTAGCTCAGGTAGGGCGAAACGCCTGCACCAAGTTCGCCGATCAGCCCGGCGCGGTAGGTGGTGGCATTGTCGGTCTGGCTGGGCTGGCCTTCGGTCTTCGAGCGTGCATGGTCGCGGCGCGCGCCCAGCACCAGCGAGACACGGTCGGCCCAGCGGATCTGGTCCTGCACATAGACACCCAGCTGGGTGGAGGTCTGGTCCGGCTGACGATCCCAGCCACGCACGATCGGTGCGACCGATACCGGGGTGTAGATGTCGATCGGCGTGCCGGTGGCGTCCAGCCGCTGCAGCTGCTCCTTGTATTGGCTGTAGTCCACGCCGGCCAGCAGCAGATGCTGGAAGGCACCGGTGGCGAAGTCGAACTGCAGCGCATTGTCGGCGCTGAAGATCTGCACGTCGGGGCGGGTGCCATAGGCCGTGCGGTTGACCACGCGCCGATCGGCGTCGATGAAGGGATCGGCCGGATTGCTGTAGCTGTCCACGTACATCTGCTGCAGAGTGGTCCTGCCATCGATGTAACGCACTGCCGAGCGCAGGCTGAGCGTGTCGTTGAAGCTGTGGTCGAACAGCGCGGTCAGGCTGTAGACGCGCGAGTCGATGCGGTCGAAGTCGGGATCGCCGATGAAGGTGGACGGGGCGAGGCGGCGTCCGGGCGGGGCAAGCAGGGTCGCGGCCAGCGGCAGGAACTGCTGGCTGGAGCCGGTCTTGTCATGCTGATAGCTGGCCAGCAGGGTCAAGGTGCTGCGTTCACCGCGCCAGCTGATCGACGGTGCCAGATAGACGCGGTCATCCTTCAATACATCGGTCTGCATGTTCGATTCACGCACCAGCCCGACGAAGCGGCCGGCAAGCGTACCGGCATCGTTCAATGCGCCGCCGATGTCACCCTGCAGCTGCCTGCGGTCGAAACTGCCGAGCTGCACGCCGACCTCGCCGTTGAGGGCGCCGAAGGTCGGGCGCTTGCTCATTGCATTGATGATGCCGCCGGTGGCGCCGGCACCATACAGCACCGAGGACGGGCCGCGCAGCACTTCCACCCGCTCCAGGCCATAGATTTCCGGGCGGGCGAGGGGGCTGAAACCGTAGCTGCGGCGCAGGCCATCCTGGTACTGCACCGGGTCCAGCCCGCGCACCGAGGTCGCATCGTTGCGGGTATCCAGGCCCCAGGCATCGGCGGTGACGCCGGCGCTGTAGCGCAGCACTTCCTGCAGGTTGTGCGCGCCGCGATCGGTGAACAGCTGCTGGGTGACCACGCTGATCGCCTGCGGCGTCTCGGTCAGGGCGGTGTCGGTCTTGGTCGCGGTGCTGGCCCGCTCGGCCACCACCGTTACCTTGTCCAGGGTGCGCGCCGCCGGGGTGTCCTGGGCCTGGGCGATGGCCGAGGCCAGCAGGGTGGGCAGGGCGAGCGTGTACAGCAGCGGACGCGACGGCAGAGCGGGCATCGGGAGTGATCCGGGAAGGGCGGTGACGGCGGATTATCCGGATGCCCGCCCTCAAATACAAATGATTCCCAAGTGCGATTGATGCGCCCTGGCCCGGCGTCAGGGCAGGCCGTCCGTCGCGCCGCGGATGCTCATCCAGGCGCCGCCGCCGGGGGCGCTGCCGGCGCGGACACGGAAGCCGTGCAGTCCGGCAATGGCGGCCACGATCGACAGGCCCAGGCCAAATCCCGGTCCCTGGCCGGCACTGCTGCTGCCGCGGAAAAAGCGCTGGTAGATCAGCGTGCGGTCCTGTGGCGGAATGCCCGGCCCGTTGTCGATCACATCGATCCTCGGGGCGCCGTGATCATCGACCGCACGCAGCAGGATGCGGCCGTGTGCAGGGGTGAACTGCAGGGCATTGGACAACAGGTTGGCCAGCGCTTCGAACAGCAGCTCGCGGTCGCCACGCAGCGGGCCCACCTTCGGGTCCACCTGCAGCTCCAGCAACTGCTGCTTCTCTTCGGCCAGCGGCAGGTAGAACTGGTGCAGTTCCTGCAGCAGCTCGGTGACGCCGACCGCGTCGAAGGCCGAGCGCCGCTGGTGGCTCTCCAGCTCCGACACCCGCAGCAGCGCGGCGAAGCGCGCCATCAGCATGTCAGTCTCGGCCAGCGCCTTGTCCAATGGATCGGCATGCGGGTCCCGTTCGTCCAGCCCCACGCGCATGCGGTACAGATGCGCGCGCAGGCGGGTCAGCGGGGTGCGCAGATCGTGGGCGATGCTGTCGCACACGCCTTTGACCTCGGTCATCAGCTGTTCGATGCGTTCCAGCATTGCATTGACGATGCTCGACAGCCGATCGATCTCGTCGCGACGGCTGGAGACCGGCAGGCGCTGGCCGAGGTCGCCAGCAACAATTCGATTGGTGGCCGCTTCGATCTGCTGGATACGTTTCAACGGGCGCCGACGCAGCAGATGCCAGCCCACCAGGCCGGGAATGACGGTCAGCGACACGCCCCACAGCAGCGCATCGAGGATGATGCTGTTGACCGCCATGAGCTTGCCATTCTGGCGCACGAATACCAGCGTGCGGCCATCGCGGGTCACCACGCCGAGCGCACTGCCGCCGTTGTCGTGGCGGCCATCGGACAGCGTCCAACCGTCCACCGCATGCGAGCTGCCATCCAGCGGCAGTCCCTCGGGGATCGCTGTCAGCGGGCCCGCCATCGGCATGCCGGCCTTGTCGAACAACCCATAGGTATAGACCTGGTGCAGATCGAAGCGCTGGCTGTCGCGCAATGCTTCATCCAGTGCCGGGCCGTCGAAGCTCATGAAAAGGTGCGCGCGCTGCTGCAGGCCCGATTCGGTCAGGTCACTCAGGTAATCCGAGATGCGCCAGTACATCACGCCCAGCAGCAGGCTCGACCACGCCACGAACAGGATGCAGTACAGGCCCAGCAGTCTGCTGCTGGAAGAGCGCCAGTGGTCAGGACTGCGCGTCGAAGACATAGCCGGTTCCCCGTACGGTCATGATCGGCTGCGGTCGGCCGGGTTGTTCGATGCGCTTGCGCACGCGGCCGATATGCACGTCGATCAGGTTGGTACCCGGATCGAAGTGGTAGCCCCAGACTTCCTGGAACAGCATGCTGCGGGTGACCACCTGGCCGGCGTTGCGGACCAGGAATTCGAGCAGCTTGAACTCGGTCGGCAGCAGCGCGATTTCATGCCCGCCGCGTCGCGCCGAACGGGTCATCAGGTCCAGTTCCAGGTCACCGGCGCGCAGCACGTTGTCGATGGCAGCGGCCTGGCCCTGGCGCCGGATCAGCACTTCCACGCGTGCGGCCATCTCATCGGAGGCGAAGGGCTTGGTCAGGTAGTCGTCGCCACCGGCGCGCAGGCCACGCACGCGTTCATCCACGTCCGACAGTGCGCTGATCATCAGCACCGGCGTGGTGATGCCTTCGCGGCGCAAGGTGGTGACCAGGGCCAGCCCGTCGATGCCGGGCAGCATGCGGTCCAGGGTGATTACCGCGTAGTCGCCTGCACGTGCCAGCGCCAGGCCGTTGCTGCCGTCGCTGGCCAGGTCCACGTCGAAGCCGTGGCTGCGCAGTTCGGTGGCGATCTCCTCGGCGGTGACAAGATCGTCCTCGATGGTGAGTACGCGCGGCATGGGCCAGTGTGCAGAGTGGGACAGGGGCATCCTCGCAATCGTGGGCAGCGACTGCAAATGAAAAATGTTTCATGCGCCATTTAGCAGGATCGTGCCGCCACGTCTTCTATATTCGGCGCCGAACGCTCCCCCACGCGTGGAACCTGCAGCCGATGATCCTTCCGAACCCCTCCCGTCCGTACCGTGCCTGGCGGCTGCCGCGAACCGCGGGCCTGCCGCTGCTGGCGCTCGCCCTGGCCGGCCTGCTCAGCGCCTGCGGCAAGGACGCGCCCAAGCCCGGCGCGACGACGCCTGAGGTGACGGTGCTGACCCTGCGCAGCCAGCCGCTGGCACTGCAGCAGGAACTGCCTGGGCGCAGCGTTGCCTCGCAGGAATCGGACGTGCGTCCGCAGGTGGATGGCGTGCTGGTGAAGCGGTTGTTCGAGCAGGGCCAGTGGGTGAAGGCCGGGCAGCCACTGTTCCAGATCGAGCCCGCGCTGTACCAGGCTGCGCTGAACGAGGCGCAGGCCAATCTGAAGACGGCCGAGGCCGCTGCGGTGACCGCGCGCCTGCGGGCGCAGCGCATGCAGGCGCTGGGCAAGGACCAGCTGGCTGCGCGCCAGGACGTGGACGATGCGATCGCCAGCGACCAGCAGGCTGCCGCCGCGGCGCAGGCCGCACAGGCCGCGCGTGACACGGCCAGCACACGGCTGGGGTTCGCCACGGTGACCTCGCCGATTGCCGGGCGCATCGGCCGCGCGCTGTTCACGCCGGGGGCGCTGGTCACCTCGGGCCAGGCCGATTCACTGGCACGGGTGCAGCAGATGGACCCGATGAACGTGGACATCACCCAGTCCAGCAATGAGTACCTGGCACTGCGCCGCGCCATCGCCGACGGTGGCGTGCAGGCCGACACAGCACCGGTGCGGCTGCGCTTGTCCGATGGCACCGACTACCCGCTGCCCGGCACGCTGGAATTCGCCGACGTGGACGTGCAGCAGGAGACCGGCAGCATCACTCTGCGGGCGCGTTTCCCCAACCCGGATGGGCAGCTGCTGCCAGGCATGTATGTGCGCGCGCTGGTGGGGCAGGGAACCCGCCAGCAGGCGCTGCTGGTGCCACAGGCTGCGGTCGACCGCAGCCCCAAGGGCGAGGCACAGGCGTGGCTGGTGGACAAGGACGGCAAGGCGCGGCTGCGCCTGTTCCGCACCGCGCGTGCGGTGGGCGATCAGTGGCTGGTGCTCGATGGCCTGGCCGCCGGTGAGCAGGTGGTGGTAGCCGGCGCGCAGGGCCTGGCCGATGGCATGACGGTACGGGTGAAGCCGGCACCGGCACCGGCCGGGAAGGACTGAGCAGATGCTGCCGCGCTTCTTCATCCATCGCCCGGTATTCGCCTGGGTCCTGGCGATCTGCATCATGGCCTTCGGCACCATCGCGGTGACCCAGCTGCCGGTGGAGCAGTACCCGGACATCGCGCCGCCGCAGGTCAACATCACCGCGAACTACACCGGTGCCTCGGCACAGACGGTGGAAGACAGCGTCACCCAGGTGATCGAGCAGCAGATCAAAGGCATCGATCACCTGTTGTATTTCTCCTCCACCAGTTCGTCATCGGGGCAGGCGCGCATCACGGTCACCTTCGACCAGAGCGCCAACCCGGATATCGCCCAGGTGCAGGTGCAGAACAGCGTCAACCAGGCCATCAACCGGCTGCCGCAGGAAGTGCAGCAGCAGGGCGTGACGGTCGCCAAGTCGCAGGGCGATTCGCTGATGGTGGTCTCGCTGTACGACACCAGCCGGCGCATGGAGCGCGTGGACGTCTCCGATTTCCTTGTCAGCAATGTGCAGGATCCGATCAGCCGCATTCCCGGTGTCGGCGAGATCAACGTGTTCGGCTCGGCTTACGCAATGCGCGTGTGGCTGGACCCGCACAAGCTGCGCGCCTATGACCTGATGCCCTCGGACGTTCGCGCTGCGATCCAGGCGCAGAACACCCAGGTGACGGCGGGTGAGCTGGGCGCGATGCCGTCCAGCCCGACGCAGAGCCTCAACGCCACGGTCACCGCGCAGTCGCGCCTGCAGACGCCCGAACAGTTCCGCGCGATCATCCTGCGCACGCTGCCCAATGGCGCGGCGGTGTTGCTGGGCGACGTCGCACGGGTCGAGATCGGCGCGGAGAACTACCAGACCAGCAGCTATCTCAATGGCTATCCGGCGGCTGGCTTCTCGGTCACCCTGGCCTCCGGTGCCAATGCGTTGGCCACGGCCGATGCGGTGCGCGCGGAGATCGAACGGCTGCGGCCGACTTTCCCGCCCGGCCTGCAGGTGGCCTACCCGCGTGACAGCACACCGTTCGTGCGGGTCTCGATCGAGGGGGTCATCCATACCCTCATCGAAGCCATCGTGCTGGTCGTGGTGGTGATGTTCCTGTTCCTGCAGAACCTGCGCGCCACGCTGATTCCGGCGATCACGGTGCCTGTGGTGCTGCTGGGCACCTTCGGCGTGCTGGCCGTTGCCGGATTCACCATCAACACACTGACCCTGTTCGCGATGGTGCTGGCGATCGGCCTGCTGGTCGACGATGCGATCGTGGTGGTGGAGAACGTGGAGCGCATCATCCACGACGAGCATCTGCCACCGCGCGAAGCGACCGAAAAATCGATGGGCGAGATCACCGGCGCGTTGATCGGCATCACCGTGGTGCTGGGCGCGGTGTTCCTGCCGATGGCGCTGTTCGGTGGTTCCACCGGCATCATCTACCGGCAGTTCTCGATCACGATTGCATCTGCCATGGCATTGTCGGCGCTGGTGGCGCTGACGCTGACCCCGGCGCTGTGCGCGACCCTGCTCAAGCCGTCTTCGGCGCAGAAGCCACAGGGTCGTTTCTTCCGGGCGTTCAACCGGGGCGTCGAGCGCAGCCAGTTGGCCTACCAGGGAAAGCTCGGTGGCGTCGTTACCCGGCCGCGGCGCTGGATGGCGTTCTACCTGCTGCTGGTGGTCGCCATGGTCGCGCTGTACGCGCGGATGCCGACCGGCTTCCTGCCGGTGGAAGACCAGGGCCAGGTAACCTTCCAGTTCTCCACGCCGGAAGGCACGCCGATGGCGCGTACCGAAGCATTGGGCGAGCAGATCAGCCGCTACTTCATGGAGCACGAAAAGCAGAACCTGGATGTGGTGTTCGTGGTGGTCGGCCGCAACAATGCCGGCACCGGCCAGAACGCCGGGCAGGGCTTCCTCGCCCTGAAGCCCTGGGATGAGCGCACGGGCGACAACACCGCCGCGGCGATCATCACGCGTGCCAATGCCTACTTCCGCAGCTTGCCGGATGCCAAGGTCAATGTACTGGCACCGCCGGCGGTGCGTGGACTGGGCCAATCCAGTGGTTTCGAACTGTGGCTGCAGGACACCAGTGCGGCCGGGCGCGTGGCCCTGCAGGCGGCGCAGGAACAGGTGGTGCGTGCGGCCGGCGAAGACGACGGGCTCACCTCGGTGCGCCTGAACGGTCTGGGCGACAAGGCCGAGCTGCGGCTGGACATCGACCATGCCCAGGCCAGCGCACTGGGCCTGGCCCAGGCCGACATCAATTCCACGCTGTCGGCGGCCTGGGGCGGCAGTTACATCAACGATTTCCTCGACCGTGGCCGGGTCAAGCGGGTCTACATGCAGGGCGACCAGCCCTACCGCAGCGTGCCCGACGACATCGGCCAGTGGTATGTGCGCGGTGGCAACGGCCAGATGGCGTCGTTTGCCAGTTTCGCCAGCAGCCACTGGGCGCGCGGGCCGCAACTGCAGCAGCGCTTCAACGGCCTGCCGGCAATGCAGATCCAGGGCAGCGCCGCTGAAGGGCGCAGCTCGGGCGAAGCGATGCAGCGCATGCAGGCGCTGGTTGCCGATCAACCCGGGTTCGACCTGCAGTGGAGTGGCCTGTCCTACCAGGAACAACTGGCCAGCAACCAGACGTTGTGGCTGTACACCGCCTCCATTGCTTTCATCTTCCTGTGCCTGGCGGCGCTCTATGAGAGCTGGACGGTGCCGGTGGCGGTGGTGCTGGTGATCCCGCTGGGCGTGATTGGTACGGTGCTGGCGACCACCGCGGCCGGGTTCGTCAACGACATCTACTTCCAGGTCGGTCTGCTGACGACCATCGGCCTGTCGGCCAAGAACGCGATCCTGATCGTGGAGTTTGCCGAGGCCCGCTATCGTGCCGGCAGTTCAGCGGTGGAAGCGGCCCTGCAGGGCGCACGCCTGCGACTGCGCCCGATCGTGATGACGTCGTTGGCCTTCGTGGCTGGTGTGATCCCGTTGGCGTTGGCGACCGGTGCAGGCGCGGTCAGCCGCCGTGAAATCGGCATGAGCGTGATCGGCGGCATGGTCTCCGGTACGGTGCTGGCGGTGGTGCTGGTGCCGTTGTTCTTCGTGCTGGTGCGCCGCCTGGGCCGGTCACGGCCACAGGACTGAGGGGGGGACGCGGCTGTCATCTGGCTGCCGCAGCACCCTCACCCGTTCTTTGCCCAGGTGTCGCTAGCGTAGGTCGTCCCCGTCCCCCACGGAGACCTGCCATGTGGCTGCTCGATCATCTCTGGCCCGGCCGCAGACCCGTACCTCCCCCGGTCGCGGTCGAGCCGCAGGCGTCCCCCCGCCGGCCCTGGCTGAAACGCCCGGTGCGGGCCGGTCGCAGCGGCATGGCTCCCTGGCAGAAGGTTGCCGCACCGCCACGACGCACGCGCCACTAACCGGTGCGGTCGGCGGGGTGATTGACCCCGTCATTGACCGGGATCACGCCCAGCGCGAACGGGTCGATGCCCTCCAGGCAGGCCACGTTGTAACCGTACTGCTCCGGGTTGGAGCGGCGCCGGTGATGGGTGTAGATGCCGCATACGCCACAGAAGTAGTGCTCGGCCACATGGGTGTTGAACTGGTACAGCTGCAGGTGGTTCTGCCCGCGCACCACCTGCAGGCCTGCGCGGGCGACGCTGGCGGCAATGGCCCCCCGACGTCGGCACATCGAGCAGTCGCAGCGACGCGGATCGACGATGCCGTCCGGCAGGTCCAGCAGCAGTTCGACCGTGCCGCAATGGCAGGTGGCGCGGTGCCGGGGTTGGACCGGAACGCCGGCCACGGAGGTGATGCCCATCGTTGCTCCTGTGAAGTGAACCTGGCCGCAGAGGCCGCCGCCGACGGTGCGCCGGCCTGCCTGAACGGTCCGTAGATGCCATGGTGAACCCGCTTGTGGCTAACTATGCGGCTTCAAGACCGCGACAGGATGCCAGTGAAAGCCGCAGGACGATGGATGACAGGAAGTGCCATGGCGCTGCTGGCGCTGTGGGTGACCGGGCTGCTGGCCTACCAGCTGCCGGGACCGGGTTGGCTGGCCACCGGCGTGGCCGTGCTGTGGCTGCTGGTGGCGCTGTGGGCGTCGTGGCGGGTCGCGCGTGGCCGTGCCTCGCGCCGCCTGGGCACGGCCTTCGGTGTGGCGCTGGCGTTGGCCGGCCTGTGGTGGCTGCTGCTGACCCCGCGCCAGGACCGCGTATGGGCCGACGACGTAGCCCAGCGCCTGCACGTGGTGTCCTTCGATGGCCGCCACGTCGTGCTGGACAACGTGCGCGACTTCCGCTGGCGCACCGAAACCGACTACGACGCACACTGGGTGCGCCGCGAGTACGACCTGGACCAGCTGCGCTCGGCCGAACTGGTGCTGTCGTACTGGATGGGCCCGGCGATCGCCCACACCCTGATCTCGTTTGGATTCGAGGATGGTCGCCACGTGGTGTTCTCGCTGGAGATCCGCAAGGAGCGCGGTGAGTCGTTCTCGGCGCTGGGCGGCTTCTTCCGCAAGTTCGAGATGACCCTGGTGGCCTCGGAAGAGACCGACATCATCCGCACCCGCACCAACGCGCGCGGCGAGGATGTCTACCTGTACCGCCTGCACGGCATGGATCGCGCGCAGCTGAAGGAACTGTTCGCTGCGTACATCGAACAGGCGCGTGAACTGGATGCCAAGCCGGGCTTCTACAACACGCTGACCAGCAACTGCACGACCATCGTCTTCGACCTGGCCCGCCACATCGCACCGCGCCTGCCGCTGGACTATCGGCTGCTGCTGTCCGGCTATCTGGCCGAGTACGCGCAGGAGGTCGGTGCGCTGACGCCGGGCGTGCCGTACGCCGAGCTGCACGACAAGGGCCGCATCACCCAGCGCGCACTGGACCTGGGTGATGGCGAGCATTTCTCCACCGTGATCCGCCAGGGCGTGCCCGGCACCGAGCAGGACCCGCAGTAATGACCCAACTCTTTCTGAGCCGCTGGCAGCGCCTGCTGCCGGTGTTGTTCGCTGCCTTCCTGCTGCTGGGCAGCAGCGGCTGCGCGATGGTCACCGTCAAGCAGGTCAAATCCAGTGATTCGCTGGTCAACAAGCGTGCCGATGTGCTCAACACCGGCAAGCTCAGCCCGGCCGCGCGTGAAACGCTCAGCGCAGCGGGCCTGGACGAATCGCAGTGCGAGAAGGACTTCCTGGTCTGCCGCAGCACGCTGCTGATGACCGACGACCTCAATGTCGAGCAGCGGCTGTCGGCGCTGTCCGAGCTGTGGGTGAAGGCGGCATTGGCGATGACGCCGAAGAAGACCGCCGCAGGCGATCCGCCGATGAGCGATGCGGCATTGGATGCCTGGCTGGAAGCCGCGCGCTATGCCTATGCCTACCTGTTCTACAGCGGCCGCTCACCGTCCGACCGGGCCTTCGAGGACCGGCAGACGCAGGTGCGCGACTACTACAACTATGCGGCCGAGAAGGCGGCAGTGGTGCTGTTCGTGCGCGCACGCGCCGCTGCGCTGGCCGGCGAGGACTATACGAAGCCGCTCACGGTCGGTAGCTGGTCGCTGGCCTCCAACTACCAGCAGCTGGGCCTGAAGAGCATTCCGGCGCAGCTGGTGCCGGCGGGAACGGTCAGCTTCGTCGGCCTGCGCAGCACCTATCGCCGCGATGGCTTCGGTGCCGAGCTGGTGATGGTGATGGACCCGCCCAAACTGGTCGCGCCAGTGATCGCGCCGGACGGCCCAAAGGCTGAAACCGCGCAGGACGACGAGGACGACGAGCGTCGTGGCCGCCGCCACCGCCATGACGATTCGGTGCCCGAGTTCAGTGAGATGTCCTCGATCAACGTCACCGCACTGCTGCGGTTCGAGGGCAGCAGCCTGGACGACGTGATGCGCACACGCCGGGTCGAGCTGGATGCCTATTCGCCGGAAGCGACCGAGCGCATCACCCTGCACGGCGAGCAGGTGCCGCTGGCCGGCAATTTCACCGCCGCCTACGGCCTGTGGCTGGCGCAGAGTGGCTTCGCCCGGCAGTCGCTGCGCACCCTGTTCGGGATGAGCGAGGGCATCGGCGAGCCGCACATCTACCTGATGCAGCCGTGGGACCCGAACCGCCGCATCATCTTCATGCTGCACGGCCTGGCCAGCAGCCCGGAAGCCTGGGTGAACCTGGCCAACGAGATCATGGGTGACCCCGAGCTGCGCCAGCAGTTCCAGGTGTGGCAGGTCTATTACCCGACCAATGCGCCGATCGCGCTGAACCGCTACGAGATCGCCAATGCGTTCAACGACACGCTGAAGCATTTCGACCCCAACGGCAGCACGCGTGCGTCGAAGGACATGGTCTACATCGGCCACAGCATGGGCGGCGTGCTGGCGCGCCTGTTGGTCAGCGATTCGGGTGATGTGCTGTGGAACGACCTGCTGGCCAACTACGACCTGAAGGGGGAGCGGCTGAAGCGGGTGCAGAACAAGCTGGGTCCGCTGCTGCATTTCAAGGCACAGCCGAACGTGGAGCGTGCGATCTTCATCGCCGCGCCGCACCAGGGCACCGACATTGCCGGCAACAAGGTCGGTCGCCTGATTGGTCGCCTGGTACGCCTGCCGCTGACAATCCTCGGCAAGTTCGAGGACGTGTTCATGGCGCTGGCGCAGGCCGAGCAGCAGGTCGATGGCACCGCCAAGCCGAAGATCCCGAACAGCATCGACAACCTCAAGGCCAGCGATCCGTTCGTGAAGGCCGCCGCACAGCTGCCGATTGAGGCGGGCCTGAAGTACCACTCGATCATCGCCCAGCGCAAGCCGGAGCTGCCGGTGGAAAAATCCGATGATGGGCTGGTGCCGTACTGGAGCGCACATCTGCCGGGCGCGCTGTCGGAGAAGGTGATCATCTCCGGCCACAGCGTGCAGGAAACCCCGCAGGCGGTGCTGGAGGTGAGGCGCATCCTGCACCGGGATATCGATGACATGGGGACCGGCAGCCGGTAGTGCCGGCCGCTGGCCGGCAATCCCGCAATGCGGCGGTGCTACACCCGTCGTGCGATCACCGTGGCCAGCAGCGCCAGGCCGAAGGTGATCGCCAGGCACAGCACGTAGCCGGTGTGGGGTTCGCTTTGCACGAACAGCGCGAACAGTGCACCGGAAACCGCCAGTGCGGTGGTCACCGACAGCGCCTCGCTCAGCTGCAGTGCCGAGGTGTTGGCACCCTGCTCGTGCGGTGCGGACAACGACAGCGTCAGCACCGACAGGCTGGCGTAGATCATGCCCATGCCAAAGCCGGTCATGGCCCAGCCGACCAGGGCCACCGGCAGCGGCACTGCGTTGAACAGCACGGCCAGTGTGGCGGCGATACCGATCGTCATCAGCGGTGTGCCAACGCGCAGCAGCTGCTGGCGTGACCAGCCGCGCTGCTGGTGACCCTGCAGCCATGAACCGGCGAACCAGCCCAATGCGCCGAGGCTGAGCACCGCGCCGGCCCAGCTGGGCGAGAGCCCGCGTTCGCGCTGCAACAGCAGTGGCAGGTAGGCCTCACAGGCGAAGAATGCGGCCGCCGCGACGCCGCGCAGCGCGATCACGCTGGGCAACCCGCGGCGCAGCAGCAACGTGCCGGCTGGCAACAGGCGGTGCACGCAGAACAGCAGCGCCAGCATGGCCACGCCGATGCAGAGCAGCGCAGGTAGGCCCTGCTGCTGGCCGCCGAAGTAGAGCAGCAGCGCCGCCAACGAAGCACCGCTGGCCCAGCGCACCACGTTGCCGCGTCCATCGTCGCTGCTGGCAGCATCAGTGGGCTGCATGCGTGCCAGTGCAGGGCGCAGCAGCAGCGCGGCCGGGACCGCCAGTAGCGGCACCGCCAGGAACACCCAGCGCCAGCCGAGATGCTGCACGATCAGCCCGCTCAGCGCGGGACCGATCATCGACGGCACCACCCAGCCGGCGGAGAACGCGGCGAATACCTTCGGGCGCAGGTGTTCGGGATAGCTGCGGCCAACCATCACGTACAGCGAGACCGAGATCGCGCCTGCGCCCAGGCCCTGTAGCAGGCGCCCGGCCACCAGCATGCCCATGCGCATGGCGAAGCCGGCCAGAAGCAGGCCCAGCACGAAGCAGCCCAGGCCATACCACAGCGGCCGAGCTGGTCCCTGGCGGTCGGCCCAGCGTCCGGCCAGGGTCATGCCGATGACACTGGTGGCCAGGGTGCCGCCAAAGGCCAGCGCATACAGGCGCAGGCCATCCAGCGCCTCGGCCACGGTCGGCATGGCGGCCGCCACCGCCAGGGCCTCGAAGGCATGCAGCGCCACCAGTGCCACCATGCCGATGGTGGTGGCGCGATAGCGGGGAGACAGGATCGACGTATCAGCCGGCGCACGGGCGTCGGCGGGCGAAAGAGTGGGGGACATACGAGTCAGATGCGGGCCGCGCTTGTCAACTGGCGGCGAAGATAGCAGCATGCCACCTCAACTGCAGTTTAGGTCAAGCAATGGTTTCCCAGGAACTCAGCGTTGGCGAAGTCTCCCAGCGCAGTGGCGTGGCGGTTTCCGCGCTGCATTTCTACGAGCGCAAGGGGCTGATCAGCAGCCTGCGCACCTCGGGCAACCAGCGGCGCTACAGCCGTGACGTGCTGCGACGGTTGGCCATGATCCGCGTCGCGCAACGGGTGGGCATGCCACTGGAAGCTGTCGGCCGTGCCTTCGAAAGCCTGCCGGAGGGCCGCGCGCCGACCAAGGCCGACTGGGCCAAGCTGTCCGCGCGCTGGCGCACCGAGCTGGAGGAGCGCATCCACATGCTGGAACTGCTGCGCGATGAACTGACCGGCTGCATCGGCTGCGGCTGCCTGTCGCTGCAGCGCTGCCGCCTGGCCAACCCCGAAGACGTCCTCGGCGAACGCGGCGACGGCCCGATGCGCTGGGAGTGACCCGCGAAAAGGGGACGGAGGGGATTATGTCGTTTGTGCATTAACGACTTAATCCCCTCCGTCCCCTTTTTTCTTACCAGACCGTGATCGTCTCGCCGCTCTGGATGCCTTCCACCGCGCGCTGGAAGGCCAGCGCCGCGCGCTGCGCGCTCACCGCTTCGAAGCCTGGGAAATAGGGGCCGTAAGCCGCCATCGATTCGATCAGCACGTTCGGGCTGACCACGTTGATGCGCAGGCCACGCGGCAGCAGCTCCAACGCGGCGGCACGCACGAAGCCTTCCAGTGCGGCATTCACCGAGGTGGCGTTGACCCCATCGCGGATCGGCTGTGCGCTGACGATGCCGCTGGTCAGGGTGATCGAGCCGCCGGCGTTGAGGTGGTGCTGGGCGACCAGTGCCAGCCGCACCTGGCCCAGCAGCTTGTCCTGCAGGCCGAGGTTGAACTGCTCGGGTGTCATGTCCTTCAGCGGACCGAAGTGCAGCTTGCCAGCGGTGGAGATCACTGCATCGACCGGACCGGTGCGCGAGAACAGTTCGGCGACGCTGCCGTCGTCGGTCAGGTCGACGCGCAGCTCACCGCTGTTGCGGCCGGTGGCGAGGATCTGATGCTGCTGGCCGAGCTGGTGGGCGACTGCCTGGCCGAGGGTGCCGCTGGCACCGACGAGGAGAATCTTCATGGCCGTTCCTTGCGAGAGGGGGAATGAGCGCAGTCTGCGCCCTCACAGTGGGGTTAGGTAAGCGGCGTATGCTTCGCAGATTCCTAACTCTGGATTAGCAATGGATACCCTTCGCTGCATGCAGGCCTTCGTCGCCGTGGCCGAGTCCGGGAGCTTTGCAGGAGCTGCCGAACAGCTGCAGGTGTCGGCGGTGATGGTCGGCAAGTACATCCAGCAGCTGGAGGCGCACCTGGGTACCGCGCTGCTGCAACGGAACACCCGCCGCCAGCGCCTGACCGAAGCCGGCAGCGCCTACCTGGCCGGGTGCCGGCAGGTGCTGGAGCAGGTGCAGCAGGCGGAGGCGGACGTGGCCGGCCTGCAGGTACAACCCCGCGGACTGCTGCGGGTCAGCGCGCCAACCACCTGGGGCAGTTGTGTGCTGGCGCCGGTACTGTCCGGACTATTGCGTGAGCAGCCGTTGCTGAACATCGAACTGGACCTGAGCAACCGCCGCGTGGACCTGATCGAGGATGGCTTCGACGTGGCAATCCGCGTTGGGCCGCTGCCGTCACAGGAAGTGGTGGCGCGGCCGTTGCCGCCGTACGCAATGAGCCTGTGTGCGGCACCGTCGTACCTGCGCCGGCGCGGCACGCCGCGCACGCCCGCAGATCTGCAGGGGCATGATTGCCTGAGCCACCTGGCCTGGCGCGGCGGCCATGGCTGGCAGTTGGCCAACGGCGAACAGGTGGACTGGGAGGCGCGGCTGACCTGCAACGACGGTGTTGCACTGCGCGAGGCCGCCGTGGCCGGCGCAGGGCTGGTGCTGCAGCCGACCGCGCTGCTGGCCGGCGAAATCGCGGCCGGGCGGTTGAAGCCGCTGCTGCGCGACTACCTGCCCGAACCGCGGCCGATGCACCTGATCTACCTGCCGGATCGACGGCCGCGCCCGCGGTTGCAGTGCTTCGTCGATTTCGTCATGGCCACATTGGGGCAGTGAACATCCACGCCATGCGTGGATGATGGTAGGTGCCGACCGTTGGTCGGCACACATCGGGATCAATCATTCGCCGCAGACAGTTCCTGCCCACGCACCTGCGCGGCGCGTAGCGCCGTATCCACCAGCGCCTCGAAACCACCGGCCTGGAAGCTCTCGATCGCGGCCTGGGTGGTGCCGTTCGGCGAGGTCACGCGACGGCGCAGCTCGGCCGGGCTTTCACCGGCCTCATCAAGCATGCGCGAGGCTCCCAGCAGGGTCTGCACCACCAGCGCACGCGCAGCGTCGGCCGGCAGGCCCTGGGCGATCCCCGCCGCTTCCATCGCTTCTGCCAGCAGGAATACGTAAGCGGGGCCGCTGCCGGACACCGCAGTGACCGAATCCATCAGCGATTCGCTGTCGATCCACACCGTGCGCCCGGCACTGGCCAGCACCTGTTCGGCGCGCGCGTGCTGCTGTGCATCCACCGATGGCGTGGCATACAGGCCGGTCACACCGGCGCCAAGCAGGGCGGGGGTGTTGGGCATCGCACGCACCACCGCCAGGCTGCCACCCAGCCAGCGTTCCAGCTGCGCGCTGGTGATGCCGGCGGCGATCGACACCACCAGTGGCCGGTTCGCCTGCGCCAGCGACTGCAGCGACTGGCAGACCTCGCGCAGCACCTGCGGCTTCACCGCCAGCAGCCAGGTGCGGCCGTGCGCGGCGGCATCGGCGGCGTTCTCGTGCACCTGCACGCCGAAGTCGGCAGCCAGTGACTCGCGCAGTGCGGCCACCGGTTCGGCCACGTGGATGTGCGCGGCAGGCACGCCCTGGCGGATCAGGCCGGCGATCAGGCTGCGGGCCATGTTGCCGCCGCCGATGAAGGTGATGGAATCAGCTGCCATGGAAGTCTCCTTGGAAAATCAGGCCGGGCCCGGGCGGGCGCCGAACAGGGCGGTGCCGATGCGCACCAGGGTGGCACCCTCGGCGATGGCCTCGGCGTAGTCGCTGCTCATGCCCATCGACAGCGTGTCGATCCGCGCGTGCTGGGCAGCCAGCGACTGGAAAAGTGTGCGCATGCGCACGAATGCATCCCGACGGCGCTCCGCTTCCGGCCACGGTGCGGGAATCGCCATCAGGCCACGCAGGCGCAGGCTGGGTTCGGCGGCAATCGCGTCGGCCAGTGCATCCACTTCTTCCGGTGCACAGCCATGCTTGCTGGATTCATCGTCGATGTTGACCTGGATCAGTACGTTCAGCGGGCCACGCGCGGCCGGGCGATGGCGTGCCAGCGCGGTCACCAGCTTGGAACGGTCCACGCTCTGCACCCAGTCGAAATGGCTGGCCACGGCATCGGCCTTGTTCGACTGCAGGTGGCCGATCAGGTGCCATTCCAGCGCCAGGTGCTGCAGCGCCTGCATCTTGGCCAGTGCTTCCTGCACGTAGTTCTCGCCGAAGGCGTGCTGGCCCTGTGCGGCCAGCGCGGCCACGGCCTCGGCCGGCTGGGTCTTGGACACCGCCAGCAGGCGTGGGTCGGGCCTGCCAGCGGCCTCGGCGGCGGCGTGCAGGTTGCTCAGGATCTGGGGCAGGGGAGTGGCCACGTAACGCGTTCCGTTGAATCAGGAGGCTATACTGCCGCCCGGGGAAAGATCCTTCCAGTCGAAGCCGTTATTGGGGAGTAGCCGCTCATGGATATCGCCGAGCTGTTGGCGTTTTCCGTAAAGAACAAAGCGTCCGACCTGCACCTGTCCGCAGGCCTGCCGCCGATGATCCGCGTGGACGGCGACGTGCGCCGGATCAACATCCCAGCCCTGGACCACAAGCAGGTCCACGCGCTGGTGTACGACATCATGTCCGACAAGCAGCGCCGCGATTACGAGGAATTCCTCGAAGTGGACTTCTCCTTCGAGATCCCGTCGCTGGCGCGCTTCCGTGTCAACGCGTTCAACCAGAACCGCGGTGCCGGTGCGGTGTTCCGTACCATTCCGTCCGAGGTGCTCACCCTCGAGGACCTGGCCTGCCCGCCGCTGTTCCGCGAAGTGATCCAGCAGCCGCAGGGCCTGATCCTGGTGACCGGTCCGACCGGTTCGGGCAAGTCGACCACGCTGGCGGCGATGATCGACTACATCAACAAAAACGAATACGGCCACATCCTCACCGTCGAGGATCCGATCGAATTCGTGCACACCTCGCAGAAGTGCCTGATCAACCAGCGCGAAGTGCACCGCGACACGCATGGCTTCAACGAAGCGCTGCGCTCGGCACTGCGTGAGGACCCGGACATCATCCTGGTCGGCGAACTTCGTGACCTGGAAACCATCCGCCTGGCACTGACCGCTGCGGAAACCGGCCACCTGGTGTTCGGCACCCTGCACACCAGCTCGGCGGCCAAGACCATCGACCGTATCATCGACGTGTTCCCGGCCGGCGAAAAGCCGATGGTGCGTTCGATGCTGTCCGAATCGCTGCGTGCGGTGATCTCGCAGGCGCTGCTGAAGAAGGTCGGTGGTGGTCGTACCGCTGCGTGGGAAATCATGGTCGGCACCCCGGCCATCCGCAACCTGATCCGCGAGGACAAGGTGGCGCAGATGTATTCAGCCATCCAGACCGGCCAGCAGTACGGCATGATGACCCTGGACCAGCACCTGCAGGACCTGGTCAAGCGCAGCCTGATCACCCGCAACCAGGCCCGCGACTACGCCAAGGACAAGCGCCTGTTCGAGTAAAGCGGGGCCGCAACGGGACGGCGTGCGCCAGTGCGCCGCCGTTTCCGCGCCGTTTCCGCCTCCGACCGTTTCCTGGTACATGCCCCATTGGGAGCCCGCCGTGAACACCACCGCGACCACCATCGATTTCACTTCGTTCCTCAAGCTGATGGCGCACCAGCGCGCCTCGGACCTGTTCATCACCGCCGGCATGCCGCCGGCGATGAAGGTCAACGGCAAGATCTCGCCGATCACGCAGACCCCGCTCACGCCGCAGCAGAGCCGCGACCTGGTCCTCAACGTGATGACCCCGGCGCAGCGCGAGGAATTCGAGAAGACCCACGAGTGCAACTTCGCCATCGGCCTGTCCGGCGTCGGCCGCTTCCGCGTCAGCTGCTTCTACCAGCGCAACCAGGTCGGCATGGTGCTGCGTCGCATCGAGACGCGCATTCCGACCGTGGAAGAACTGAGCCTGCCGCCGATCATCAAGACGCTGGCGATGACCAAGCGCGGCATCATCCTGTTCGTCGGTGCCACCGGTACCGGTAAATCGACCTCGCTGGCGGCGATGATCGGCTACCGCAACCAGAATTCGACTGGCCACATCATCACCATCGAAGACCCGATCGAATTCGTGCACAAGCACGAGGGCTGCATCATCACCCAGCGCGAAGTCGGCATCGATACCGACAGCTGGGAAGCGGCGCTGAAGAACACCCTGCGGCAGGCGCCGGATGTGATCATGATCGGCGAGGTGCGTACCCGCGAGGGCATGGACCACGCCATCGCGTTCGCGGAAACCGGCCACCTGGTGCTGTGCACCCTGCATGCGAACAACGCCAACCAGGCGATGGACCGCATCGTCAACTTCTTCCCGGAAGACCGCCGCAACCAGCTGCTGATGGACCTGTCGCTGAACCTCAAGGGCGTGGTCGCGCAGCAGCTGGTGCCGTCGCCCGATGGCCGCTCGCGCAAGGTGGCGATGGAGATCCTGCTGGGCACGCCGCTGGTGCAGGACTACATCCGCGACGGCGAGATCCACAAGCTGAAGGAAGTGATGAAGGACTCGGTCCAGCTGGGCATGAAGACCTTCGACCAGAGCCTGTTCGAGCTGTACCAGGCGGGTGAGATCAGCTACGAGGACGCGCTGCGCTACGCCGATTCGCAGAACGAAGTGCGCCTGCGCATCAAGCTCAGCCAGGGCGGCGACGCCCGCACCCTGTCGCAGGGGCTGGATGGCGTGGAGATTTCCGAGATCCGGTGATCTGGGTGTTCCGTAGCGTCGAGCCTGCTCGACTGTTCTTGTCGAGTCGAGCAAGCTCGACTCTATGGGCGGGCGGCTGCGCGTATTGATGAATTCCAGTCATGACCAACTGCAATGCTGCCCATTCAATCCGTGGGCTCTGCAGGCGTATCGTCAGCGCTCCCCCTCTGGAGCACGACGATGCAGACACGTGAACTCGGCCGCAGTGGCCTGAAGGTTTCCGCCCTCGGCCTGGGCTGCATGGGCCTGAGCCATGGCTACGGCCAACCGGTGGAGCGTAGCCAGGGCATCGCCCTGCTGCAGGCCGCCGTCGGGCGTGGCGTGACCTTCTTCGACACCGCCGAAGTGTATGGCCCCTACACCAACGAAGACCTGCTCGGCGAGGCGCTGGCGCCGTACCGCGACAGGCTGGTGATCGCCACCAAGTTCGGCTTCAAGGATGCGCGCGTCGATACCGGGCTGGACAGCCGTCCCGAGAACATCCGCGCGGTGGCGGAGGCCAGCCTCAAGCGCCTGCGTACCGACCATATCGACCTGTTCTACCAGCACCGCGTCGACCCCAACGTGCCGATCGAGGATGTCGCTGGCACCGTTCGCGACCTGATCGCCGAGGGCAAGGTCGGCCACTTCGGCCTGTCCGAGGCCAGCGCCGCGACCGTTCGCCGTGCGCATGCGGTGCAGCCAGTGGCCGCCGTGCAGAGCGAGTACTCGCTGTGGTGGCGTGAGCCGGAGCGCGAGCTGCTGCCGACGTTGCAGGAACTGGGTATCGGCTTCGTGCCGTTCAGCCCGCTGGGCCGTGGTTTCCTGACCGGCGCGATCAACGCCGATACCACCTTCGACGCCAACGACTTCCGCAACAGCGTGCCGCGTTTCGAAGTGGAAGCGCGTCGTGCCAACCAGGCACTGGTTGATCGCATCAGCACGATTGCTGCCGCACGTGGCGTGACGCCGGCGCAGGTGGCGCTGGCCTGGCTGCTGGCGCAGGCACCGTGGATCGTGCCGATTCCGGGCACCACCAAGATCCATCGCCTGGAAGAAAACCTGGGCGCGGCCGACCTGCAGTTGGCGCCGGAGGAACTGCAACGCATCGCGCAGGCGCTGGATGAAGTGTCGATTGTCGGTGAGCGCTACAACGCGCAGCGCGCCGCGCAGGCCAAGGGCTGACCGCCGGCCGTGGGTGCGGACCGTTGGTCCGCACTCCTCAACTCCCCATCGGCCCGCGCAACGCATCAAGCACAGTGCGCATCGCCACGGTGACGTGGCGGCGCGACGGGTAATACGCGTAGTAGCCATCGAAGTGCGGGCACCAATCGTCCAGCACCGACTGCAGCCGGCCATCGTCCAGCATCGGCTGCACCTGGTCTTCCGGCAGCCAGGCCAGCCCGCTGCCGGCCAGTGCAGCCGCGCGGGTCATGCCCATGGTGTTGAAGGTCCACTGACCGGTCACGCGCACGCTCAGTTCGTTGCCGTCCTGGCCGAAATCCCACGGCATCAGCCCGCCATGCGTGGGCAGGCGCAGGGTCACGCAGTTGTGCTCGGCCAGGTCGTTCGGATGCCGCGGTACCACGTGCTGGCGGAAGTAGCTGGGCGCACCGACCACGCGCATGCGCAGCGGCGGGCTGACCGGCACGGCAATCATGTCGCGCGCCAACCGTTCGCCGAGGCGGATGCCGATGTCGTAGCGCTCGGCGACGATGTCGGCCAGCCCGTAGTCGGCAGCCAGTTCCACCTTCAGGTCCGGATACTGCTGCAGCAATGGCGCCAGCCGCGGCCAGGCGATGTACTCGGCGGCATGGCCGGTGGCATTGATGCGGATGGTGCCGGCCGGTCGCTCGCGGTACTCGGCCAGTGCGGCCAGTTCGTCCTCGATCTCGGCCAGGCGCGGGGCGAGGGTCTCGAGCAGGCGGGCACCGGCTTCGGTGGTGGACACGCTGCGGGTGGTGCGGGTCAGCAGGCGCACGCCGAGGCGCTCTTCCAGCCCGCGCATGGCATGGCTGAGCGCCGACTGGGAAACACCCAGCTGGGCGGCGGCCCTGGTGAAACTGCCCTCGCGGGCAACGTGGACGAAGGCCTGCAGGTCGTTGAGGTTTTCACGGGGCATGGCGGGATGATACGGCCGGGCTGCGCCCGGCACCCGCCGAAACAACGTCAATGGCAACGTCAAAAGCTGGCTTCCCGTGGGAGGCGGGGGGCTCAGGTTGCGGGGGACGGCGCAAGTACGTCCATGTAGCCTCGGTCGCGCCATCCATGGCGCTCACGCCCCCGCAACCTGAGCCGCCCCGCCTTCGACAATTTCCCGCGAGCTGTTGGAACGGCTCCGACCCCATTCTGTGTAGGCGTGTGGGGATGTCGATTTCAGGGACTGTGGTTCGTCGAATGAATGACTTCAACAGGAGCTGCACATGAGCACTGACACCAAGCCGAAAGGCCCGGCCTCGTACTTCCCCTCCATCGAGAAGACCTATGGGCAACCGGTGACGCACTGGTTCGGGCTGCTGGCGGGCAAGAAGGGCCTGAAACACATGGAACTGGTCAGCTTCCTGAAAAGCGAGCATGGGGTGGGCCACGGCCATGCCAATGCGTTGGTGGCGCACCATCTGGCCGGAAAGGGCTGAGCAGGCAACCCGGCGCTGAACGGTCGTGTGGGGGTCAGGCTACACGGCCTCCGGGGTCAGGCAGACTGGGCGTTCATCCCGAGGCAGGACGCGCTCATGCAGGTCACGCTGGACGCGATCACCGTCGACAACTACGAAGCCGTGTGCGATCTCGACGTCAGCGAGGCGCAGCAGGACTTCGTCGCTGGGAATACCTGGTCGCTGGTGCAGGCAGCATTCCATCCCGGCTACCAGACCCGCGCCATCCAGGCCGATGGCGAGCTGGTCGGGTTCTTCATGTGGGTTCCGGAGACGCCGCAGCGCATCTCGATCTGGCGCTTCATGGTCGACCAGCGTTGGCAGGGGCGAGGCATCGGGCGCCGCGCGCTGGAACTGGCGCTGGCGCAGATCCGGGCCACGCCCGGGCTGGCCGAGATCGAGATCTGCTACAACCCGCGCAATCCGGTGGCCGGCGCCTTCTACGGCAGCTTCGGGTTCGTCGAGACCGGCATGGACGACGATGGCGAGGACATGCTGGCCGTGCTGCCGGTGACGCCTCCGAAATAATCTGAATGGGCGAGCGCAGCTGAACGATTTCATCTGCAACTGTCATGCAGATCGTGTCTAATATCGCTCCCCACCTGCTGTTCCCCCACCCGTATGTCTCTTCCCGCCCATGGCTCCGCGCCGTGCGACGACGCTGACGGCCACCTGGTCACCGCCGGTCCGCTGACCCCACCGCCCGACAGCGCCGGCACCACCGCTGACGAAAAAGCGCTGCGCCACTCGATTGCCGAGGACGTGCAGGGCATGGTGCTGGCCACGATGGTGGCCTCGCTGGGCCTGGCCATCTTCGCCAAGGGTGGGCTGATGATCGGCGGCATGGCCGGCATGGCGTTCCTGCTGCACTACGCGATGGGCTGGAACTTCGGCCTGGTGTTCGTGCTGGTCAATCTGCCGTTCTACTGGGTGGCGCTGCGGCGCATGGGCTGGGAATTCACCCTGAAGACCTTCGCCGCGGTCACCGCCTGTGGCGTGCTGACCGACCTGCTGCCGCGCTGGATCGATTTCTCGCACATCAACCCGCTGTATTCGGCGATCGTCGGTGGTGCGTTGTCCGGCCTGGGCATCCTGTTCTTCATCCGGCACCGTGCCAGCCTCGGTGGTATCGGCATCCTGGCGGTGTACCTGCAGCGCACCCGCGGCTGGAGCGCGGGCAAGGTGCAGATGTCCTACGACGCCTGCCTGATGGTGGCCGCGTTCTTCGTGTTGTCGCCGTCGAAGGTGCTGTACTCGGCGATCGGCGCGGTGGTGCTCAGCCTGGTGCTGATGTTCAACCACCGCCCGGGCCGTTACATGGGCGTGTGACGATTCGACGGTAGTGCCGGGGGGGGGGGGGGGGCCCCCGCCGCCGTGCGCGGGTGGGGGGCCCCCGCCGGCCCGGCCCGGCGGGCGGGCCCGCCCGCGGCCGGCCAACCCCTGCAGCCGGCCGGGGCCCCCCCCCCCCCCCCGGCGCTACCGGGAGGCCTGCAACCACGGCGGCGACAGCGTCAGCAGCCGCGCATGCACCGGGCAGTCCTCGGCGTGCGCACCGGGCAGGTAGCCCAGGCTCATCAGGAATTCGCCGGTGATCTCGCCGCCGGTGAAGCGGAACGTCTTCTTGAACAGCTTCACCCAGTCGGCCTTGCTGCGCGGATGGTGCGCGTCCAGCCACGCCGCGAAGCTGCCGTGGCTGGCCCGCAGCTGCTGGATCACCTGTGCGTTGTGGATCGCCGCCAGCACCTTCAGCCGGTTGCGGATGATGCCCGCGTCCGACAGCAGCCGTTCGATGTCCTGCTCGGCGTAGGCTGCAACCCGATCCACATCGAAGCCGTCATAGGCCGCGCGGAAGCCCTCGCGCTTCTTCAGGATGGTCTCCCAGCTGAGGCCGGCCTGGTTGATCTCCAGCACCAGCCGCTCGAACAGCTCGCGCTCGTCACGCTGCGGGAAGCCGTATTCGTTGGCGTGGTAGTAGTCGTGCACCGGATGGCCCGGGGCGATGAGGCAGTAACCGCTCATGGAGAAGACTCGTTGGATTCGGGTTCGGGATCGATGGCCACCGCGGGGCGCCCGCCGATGGACAGCATCGGCCAGCGCGGTGGCACAAGCGTGAGTTTGCCGTCACGCAGGGCCTGGTTGATCGCCTCGGCCTGGCCGCTGACGGTGCCGAACAGCGAACCGGCCCGGCGCCACTGGCCATCCCCGCCACGTGCGTACAGCACGCAGTCCGGCCCACGGTGGGTGTACAGCTCGCACAGCAGCACCTCGGTGCTGCCGTCGCCATCCAGGTCGCGATGCACGATCAGGCAGTCGCGCTCGCTCTGGGCGCAGGATTCGCCATTGATCTCGCGGGTGGCCAGTGCCTGCCACCAATCGTCCGGTGGCGAGCTGGATCCCTTGGCCAGCTTCAGCGCGCGCTGCAGGGCGGCGACGTCCTGCAGACCCTTGTCCAGGCGCTGTCCATCGTCCCAGCGCGAGGTACGTGCCAGCGCGGCAGCGATCACCTGTGGCGCATTGGCATCGGCGGTGATGGCCGGATCACGCTGCAGCTCGCGCAGCGCCTGCACGCCACGGCGCCCAAGATCGAAGCGCAGCACGTTGACGTCACTGCTGGTGATCGCTGGCGGGTCCGCACGCAGGCGCGCCAACTGGCTGGACAGGGTCAGCCGCACCGGGTCCAGCAGCGGCGAGTTGCCCACCAAGGCCAATGCCAGCACCACCCAGCACATCCAGCGGTTGACCGGTTCCAGTGTCTGCAACCAGCGGGGCTGCCGGCGCAGCACCGCCAGTGCATAGCCCACGGCATAGCCGGCCACGGCCAACGCGATCAGCACCGCCCAGAAGCGGTCCAGGGTCCAGCCGTACTGCACCACGCGCAGGCCCAGTGCATACAGCGCCAGCACCGCATAGACCGGCAGCGCCAGCAGGCTGGCCTCGACCAGCCGGCGCAGCACGACGGGGTAGGGCGCGGTGTCGTCGCCTTGCTGGTAGACCGCATTGGTGAATGACACCAGCAGCAGCGACAGCACCAGCAGCAGACTGGCGGCCGAGCGGGTCTTCCACAGCGGTTCCAGCCCGGTCAGCGGCAGGCTCAGCACGAACAGCACGGCAATGAACGAGAGCAGCGGCAGCAGCCCGCGACAGATCGCGAACAGCACCTGGCGGGTGATCTGGATCGCGCGGTGCTGGGTGCGCCCGATCAGCACGCCGAACCCGGCCAGGCTGCCGGTGGCCAGCCCGATGAACGCGTCCTGCCGGAACAGGTCGCGGAAGACGGTCACGTCGAGCAGCTGGAACAGCGCCGCCCACAGCCACAACAGCAGCCAGGTCAGCCCGGTGAACAGCGCGGCGAGGGCCAGGGTCAAACCATTCTGCCAGGCGCGCTCGAACAGCTCCGGGTAGCTGGCACGCCAATGCCCGTGCTGCAGCTGGAACTGCCACCAGGGCAGGGCCACGAACACCGCCACGGCCATGCCCAGGGTCAGCGGGAACTGCAGCGCGCCCGATTCCAGTGCGGTCTCGCCGTTGAGGTTCCAGCCGGTCCAGGCGGCCAGCGCCAGCACCACCGCCGAGCCGAGCGCGGCCTGCAGCCACAGGCGGCGCTGGCCCAGCTCGACCAGGCTCAGCGCCACCGCGCTGGGAATGGCCAGCACCCAGGCATACCAGCAGTAGCGCCAGCCGATATCGCGGAACGGCCACGCATCGGACAGCTCCTGCGCGGCATACAGCATCAGGCCCTGCAGCAGCGCGATCAGGACGATGGCGCTGCGTGCCGGCAGGGTCAGGGGCGATGAAGACTGCATCGACGACCTTCCATGGCAAAGCACCATCCTAGCCCATCGCGGTTCGGCGCCATCGCGCGACCATCCCGCCCCCAGCAGGTAGAATGGGGCCATGCCTGTTACGCCGACTTCCCTTGCCGATCACCTGCTCGTCGCGCTGCCGTCGCTGCTCGACGCGACCTTTGCCCGCAGCGTCGCGCTGATCTGCCAGCACGACGAGAACGGGGCGATGGGCGTGCTGGTCAACCAGCCTTCCGAGTACACGCTGGGGGAAGTGCTTGCACAGATGGACATCACCACCGGTGATGGCGACCTGCAGGCGCGCATGGTGCTCAACGGCGGCCCGGTGCATCCCGAACGTGGCTTCGTCATCCATGACGACGCACGCGCATGGGATTCCAGCCTGATCGTGGGTGAAGGCCTGTACCTGACCACCTCGCGCGACATCCTCGAAGCGATGGCGCGCGGCGAAGGCCCGGCCAATGCCGTGGTCACCCTCGGCTGTGCCGGTTGGGGTGCAGGGCAGCTGGAAAACGAGCTGTCCGAGAACAGCTGGCTGACCGTGCCGGCCGATGCCGAGCTGGTGTTCCAGCTGCCGCTGGAGCAGCGTTGGCAGGGCGCGGCTTCGCGCATCGGCGTGGACCTGTTCCGGCTGACCGACTACAGCGGCCATGTCTGAGCCCATCACGCCCGCGCCGGATTCTGCTGCCCCGGCCATCCGCCGTGATGGCACCGTTCTGGGGTTCGATGTCGGCTCGCGCCGCATCGGCGTGGCCATCGGCAGTGCCTTCGCTGCGCATGCGCGCGCGGTGGCAGTGGTCGATGTGCACGGCAACGGCCCGGACTGGACCGCGATCGAACGCCTGCTCAAGGAATGGAAGCCCGACGGCTTGGTGGTCGGCGACCCGCTGACCCTGGACGGCCAGGACCAGCCCAACCGCAAGCGCGCGCAGGGCTTTGCCCGCCAGCTGCGGGAACGTTTCAAGCTGCCGGTGGTGATGATCGACGAGCGTTCCAGCTCGGTCGAGGCCGCCCGCCGCTTCGCTGTCGAGCGCGCCGAAGGGCGCAAGCGCCGCCGTGATGCGGCCGCCCTCGATGCCGTTGCCGCGGCGGTGATCATCGACCGCTGGCTGTCGTCCCCCGACGATGCCATCCCCATTCCCTGACTGCCCGACACCGCCATGACCGCCCAGCAACTCGATGCCTCCGGCCGCCTGCGCCACCTGCTGACCCTCGAAGGCCTTCCGCGCGACACCCTGCTGCAGCTGCTTGACCGGGCAGGGCAGATCCGCGACGCCGCGGTCGGTCGTGTCGGCAACAAGCGCCACGTGCTGGCCGGTTCGGCGGTGTGCACGCTGTTCTTCGAACCGTCCACACGCACCCGCAGCTCGTTCCAGCTGGCCGCGCAGCGCCTGGGCGCCGACGTACTGAACTTCGATGCATCGACCTCGTCCACGCGCAAGGGCGAAACCGCCTGCGACACGCTGCGCAACCTGGAGGCGATGGGCGTGCGCGGCTTCGTGGTGCGCCACCCCGATGATGGCGCCGTGGCCGCACTGGCCGAGGCAGCGGGTGAGGGCACTGCACTGATCAACGCCGGTGACGGGCGCAGCGCGCACCCGACCCAGGGCCTGCTGGACATGCTGACCCTGCGCCAGGCCAAGGGCCCGGATTTCTCGAAGATGAAAGTGGTGATCGTCGGCGACGTGAAGCACTCGCGCGTGGCCCGCACCGACCTGCATGCGCTGCGTACGCTCGGCGTGGGCGAGATCCGCGTGTGTGGCCCGCAGTCGCTGCTGCCGGACGACGAGACCCTGAAGGGCTGCGTGGTCGGCGATGATTTCGACGCGATGCTGGAAGGCGTCGACGCGCTGATGATGCTGCGCCTGCAGCGCGAGCGCATGGAAGAAGGCCTGGTGCCGTCGCTGGAGCAGTACCACGCGCAGTACGGCCTGACCAACGAACGCCTGGCCCGCGCCGGCAAGGATGCCGCGGTGCTGCATCCAGGCCCGATCAACCGCGGCGTGGAAGTGACCGACGAGGTGGCCGACGGCCCGCAGTCGTGGGTGCTGCGCCAGGTCGCCAACGGCGTCGCCGTGCGCATGGCCGTGCTGGAAACGCTGCTGGGCTGACCACCGCTCTGGTGGGTGTCAACCTTGGTTGGCACACTCACCGCTCGGCTTGTCCGCGCACCGCTTTGGTAGATGCCAACCTTGGTTGGCACTATCCACCGGAGCTCATGTCATCGGGCAGATCACATGATGCCCCAAGCTCCCATTCGCACCAGGCATGGGGATATTGCCCCAACCGCGTCGTCAGCCCGGCCCTGATCGGATTTCCCATCAGGTACATCGCATGTCGGTGCAACGATTCGTCCGAGCGGATCGCATGATCGTGATAGCAGGCCTGCCAGAAGCGCCCGACTCGCCCCAGCAGCCGGTTTGCCTGCTGGGCTGTGCGCGACTTGAAACGCTTCATGACGGTTTCCAGTGACCCGGCGCGCAGTTCGACCAGCCAGTGAATGTGGTCGGGCATGACCACGTAGGCAATCGAGCGGGTGAAGCCTTCCTGATCAAGTCGCTGGAATTCGCGCACTGCCAAGGCGGCCACTGCGGCGTTGGTGAAGAGCGGTGCGCGGTCATGGACGACTGTGGTGAGGATATAGCTGAGGCCGACGCTGGAGCGACGACCGAGCAGGAGACGTGTGTTCTGCATGGAGCAAGCATGGATGGGCCTGCTTCCAGTGAACATCGGGGAATGGCTTGGTTTCAGGTAGGCCAGTGCCAACCAAGGTTGGCAACTACCAGAGCAGTCAATGCCAACCAAGGTTGGCAACTACCAGAGCAGTCAATGCCAACCAAGGTTGGCAACTACCAGAGCAGTCAATGCCAACCAAGGTTGGCAACTACCAGAGCAGTCAATGCCAACCAAGGTTGGCAACTACCAGAGCAGTCAATGCCAACCAAGGTTGGCAACTACCAGAGCAGTCAGTGCCAACCAAGGTTGGCAGCTACGAGAAACTGCGGTTCAGCGCTTCTGCGCGAACAGCCACGCCCACATTGCCGGGTCGGCGTAGGTAGCGTCCCAGGCATTGTGATTGCCTTCCGGGTACTCGGTGTAGCGCACATCGCGTGAGTTGGCGCTCTGGAATGCGGCATGCAGCCTGCGGTCGTCATCCGGTGGCACCACGTCATCCAGCGCGCCGTGGAAGATCCAGATCGGCGTGTGCTGCAGGCGCTGCGCGATCACGGCATACGGATCGGTTTCCTGGGCGACCTGCTCGACGAACAGGGTCGGGCGCTTTGCGCGTGGTGCCAGCACGGCACCGCACACCGGCACGATCGCGGCAAAGCGGCGCGGGTCGTCCAGGGCGATGTTCCAGCTGCCGTAGCCGCCCATCGACATGCCGGTCAGGTACTGCCGTGCCGGGTCGGCGCCGAATTCGGCGATCGTCGCGTCCAGCGCGGCAACGGCCGCACGGTTGTTGCGGCCGCTCCATTCCTCATGGCCTGGTACCTGTGGGAACACCACCAGGGCAGGGAAGTCGGGATGCTCGCGCAGATAAGGCCCCAGCCCGGCGTGGGTCTGCTTGATGCCATCGGCGCCGCGCTCGCCCGAACCGTGCAGGAACAGGATGACCGGGACGTTGGAGGTTGCGGGCGTCTGCCCACCAGGGCTGTGGGCCTGCAGGCCCGCGGGAATGAACACCTGGTAGTAAGCCGTGTGTCCATCCACCTTCACCGCACGTGCTTCGAAGCGGCCACGCGCGCTGTCCGGCAGCGAAGTGCAACCGCTCATCATCAGAAGGGCCAGCAGTGGCAGCCAGCGCGACAGCAGACGGACCATGGGGTTTTCCGAAGCGGCGAGAACGCCTGCATCGTAGTCCGCCAACGTCGGCCCGGCATCGTGCGCCGCGTCACTGCGGGCGCGGGAAGCTGGCGATGATGTCCAGCTGCTCCTGGGCCTCGGCATTGCCTTCGGCGGCCGCAGCCTGCACCTGCGCCATATCCGGGTGCAGCACCACCAGCAGCGGGTTCTCGCAGACCGGGCAGTCGTACTCGGTGGCGTCCTCGTCCAGCTCCATCTCCATGGCACGCGAGCTGCCCTTCCATTCGCAGGCCGGGCAGGTGTGCTGCTGGTCGCGCCAGCCGGGCTGGAAGTAGTTTTCTATCGTTGTTGCCATGGGTGTTCCCGTTGAGTGGGGTCCGAGCCCCGCTTGGCGGGGCCCGATCCTTGATGCGGTCAGTGCAGCAGCACCAGGGTGGCCAGGCCGAGGAAGGTGAAGAAGCCCATCGAGTCGGTCACGGCGGTCAGGAAGATGCCGCTGGCCAGCGCCGGGTCGAAGCCGAAGCGTTTCAGGGTCAGTGGCACCAGCACGCCGGCCAACGCGGCGAACAGCAGGTTGCAGGTCAGCGCGATGGCGATCACCGCCGACAACCCGGGCGAGTGGAACCAAGCGAGTACGATCAGGCCCAGCACCGAACCCAGCATCACGCCGTTCAACAAGGCGACCCGCACTTCCTTCCACAGCAGCGTGCGCGCGTTGGAGGCGCCCACCTGGCCCAGCGCCAGGCCGCGCACCATCAGCGCCAGCACCTGGGTGCCGGCGTTGCCTCCGAGGCCCGCAACGATCGGCATCAGCACCGCCAGCGCCACCAGCTTGTCGATGGTGCCCTCGAAGTGGCCGACCACGCTGGACGCCAGGAATGCCGTGCACAGATTGACCGACAGCCACATCAGGCGGCGGCGCATGGCGCGCCAGACCGGGCTGAAAAGATCTTCGTCCTCGTCCAGGCCGGCGGCGCCCAGCGCCTGGTGCTCGGCCTGTCCACGGATGATGTCGACCACGTCATCGATGGTGATGCGGCCGACCAGGATGTTGTTGTCGTCCACCACCGGCGCGGAGATCCAGTCATGGTCGGAGAACTGGCGGGCGACTTCCTGGTCGCTTTCGCCGACATCGATCGCCGGTTGCTCGTCGTCGATCAGGCGGTTGATCGGGGTGGTGTCCTCGTGGGTCACCAGTGCCGCCAGCGACACCCGGCCGAGGTATTGATGGCGCCGGCTGACCACGAACAGGTGGTCGGTGTGGTCGGGCAGTTCGCCACGCAGGCGCAGGTAGCGCAGCACCACGTCAACGTTGACGTCGGCGCGCACGGTCACCACGTCCGGGTTCATCAGGCGGCCGGCGCTGTCCTCGGGGTAGGACAGCACCTGTTCCAGGCGCTCGCGGTTCTCGCGGTCCATCGACTTGAGGACTTCGTCGATGACCGTGTCCGGCAGATCTTCGACCAGGTCGGCCAGATCATCGATGTCCAGGTCTTCGACCGCGGCGATGATCTCGTCCGGGTCCATGTCGGCGAGCAGGCTCTCGCGCACGTCGTCGCCGACGTGGACCAGCACCTCACCGTCATCTTCCGGATCGACCAGGCCCCAGACGATCTCGCGTTTGCCGGGCGGCAGCGATTCGAGCAGGTTGCCGATCTCGGCCGGGGCCAGGGTGTTGACCAGGCGGCGCACCGGGCCCAGCCGACCGCTGTCCAGTGCGTCGGACAGCATCCGCAGTTGGCGCGCAGTCTTGTCGTGGCGTACAGCTTCAGCCATCGCAGCTCCCGCGGGATAAGAAAAGCCGCGATCCCGGCAAGGATGCGGCAACAGGGGTGTTCAGCGCGTCATTATCGCAAGGGGATGTTTCAACGCATAGCCGCCGGGCGGTGGTAGTGACGGCCGCTGGCCGGCAAGCGTCCCCATTGAAGGCCATGAGGTTGCCGGCCAGCGGCCGGCACTACCCTTGGCGCTCAGGGCGTATCCGCCACCAGCGCCAGCCAGCGCTCGATCGCGCGACGGTCGCGTGCGGCCAGCAGCTTCGGCGCGCGCGCGCGCAGCGCGGCCAGGTCGGCCTCGCGGATCGCGCGGCGCACCTCCAGCAGTGTGCCGGGGTGCAGGCTGAATTCGCTCAGGCCCAGCGCCAGCAGCAGCGGAGTCATCCGTGCATCACCGGCCATCTCACCGCAGACCGCCACCGGAATGCGATGCCGCGCGCCGGTCTCGATCACCATCTGCAGCAACCGCAGCACGGCCGGATGCAGCGGCGAATACAGCTCGCCCAGTGCCTCGTTGTTGCGGTCAGCGGCCAGCAGGTACTGCACCAGGTCGTTGGTGCCGATCGACAGGAAGTCGACCAGGTCGATGAAGCTCTCCAGCGCCAACGCCGCAGCGGGCACCTCGATCATCGCGCCCAGCGGCACATGGTCGGACACCATGTGGCCTTCGCTGCGCAGCTGTTCGGTCAGCTTGAGCATGCGCCGGCGCACCGCCAGCAGTTCCTCGCGGGTGCTGACCATCGGCACCAGCACGCGCAGCTTGCCGTAGGCCGAGGCGCGCAGGATCGCGCGCAGCTGGGTGTCGGCCACCTTGGGCCGTGCCAGCGACAGGCGTACGCCGCGCAGTCCCAGGGCCGGGTTTTCTTCGTTGCTCAGGGTCAGGCCGGTGCGGTCGGCCTTGTCCGCGCCCAGATCGAGCGTGCGGATGGTGACCGGTCGCCCGCTCATGCCCAACGCGGCATCGCGGTAGGTCTGGAACTGTTCTTCTTCGTCCGGCAGCTCGTTGCGCTGCAGGAACAGGAATTCGGTGCGGTACAGGCCCAGCCCCTGCGCGCCCAGCGCATGCGCCTGGGTGACGTCCTCCAGCGATTCGGCATTGGCCAGCAGGGCGATGTCGACCTGGTCGCGGGTACGGCTGGGTTTGCTGCGCAGGCGGCCGAGCTCGCGCTGCTCGCGCGCATGTTCTTTCAGGCGCGCGCGGTAGTCGCGCAGGTTGTCGGCCTGCGGGTTGGCGGTGATGCTGCCGTCGGCGCCATCGATGATCAGCACGTCGCCATCGGCGATGCGGCTGAGCAGCTGCGGCACGTTGACGATCAAGGGCAGGTGCAGGCTGCGCGCCAGGATCGCACTGTGCGACAGCGCGCTGCCGGCGGCGGTGACGATGCCGACCACCCCCTGCGCCTGCAACTGGGCAAGCTCGGAGGGCGCGATGTTGTCGCAGACCAGGATTTCACCGGCCAGGCCTTTCATCACCGGCGGGCGTTCGGGCTGCAGGAAGGCGTGGATGCGGCCGATCACATGGTCGAGGTCGTCCATGCGGCTCTTCAGATAGGCATCGTCCATGCCATCGAAGACCTTGGCCAGGCGGTCACGCTGCAGGCGCAACGCATAGCCGGCGCTGTAGGGGCCGCTGCGGATCAGTTCGTCCAGCCCGAACAACAGCTCGGGGTCGTCCAGCAGCAGGGCATGCAGGTCGAGGAACTCGCCCACCTCCTGGTTCAGGGCGCCATGCAGGCGCTGCCGCAGTTCGTGCATTTCCGTGCGCGCGGCATCCACCGCGCGGTGCAGGCGGGCCAGCTCGGCCTCGACCTGATGGGCGGCGACGCGCTGCTCGGCCACTTCCAGCGCATGTGGCAGGCGCACCCGCGCCCGGCCCATCGCTGCGCCACGGGCAGCACCGTGCCCGGCCAGCAGCTGTACCGGCCGCTGGCCGGAGGGGACCTGGCCGGCGCGCGCGCGTGGCACGCTCAGCTGTCCTCGTCGAAGCGGCGTTCGAACAGGCCGACCACCGCTTCCATCGCGGCGGCTTCGTCCTCGCCGTTGATGCGCACCGTGACCGGGGTGCCCTGGCCGGCGGCCAGCAGCATCACGCCCATGATGCTCTTGGCGTTGATCTCACGGCCCTTGGCGGCCATGGTCACGTTGCAGCGGAACGGCGCCAGGGTCTGCACCAGCTTGGCGGTGGCCCGGGCGTGCAGGCCCAGGCGGTTGCTCACGGTGAGTTCTCGTTCAAGCATCGTCGACTATCGCTCCATTACGGGTACCCGCCGCGGCTGTGGCGGGCAGTTGATCCAGTCCCTGTTCCGGATAATTCATCACCCGCAGCAACATCGGCAGGCTCAGCGCCGACACCCGGCGAACCGGGGTCCCCAGCCGGGCCAGCTGCCCGGCAAGGTTGGCGGGGCTGGCGCCGTACAGGTCGGTCAGGATCAGCACGCCTTCACCACTGTCGACCCGCCGCAGAGCGGCCGAGGCGAGCGGGAGCAGGGCGTCCAGGTCTGCGTCGAACGGTACTTCGAAAGCTTCGGTTTTCAGCGGCAATTGCCGCAGGAGCCGGGTCGCCACGTCAAGCAGGGCGGTCCCGACCCCGGGATGTGTTACGAGGAGAATGCCACAGGTCATTACTGCACGTTAACAGGTCAAGGTGAATTGGCGATAGCAGCAGATGAGGGGCACTGTGTCCCGTATTCAGCGTTGCTCGGGTCGGAGCCCATTTCCGTTGGAAAAGGATCCGACCCCATCCGTTTTTCGGTGCCTGACCGGGATTCATCCACGCATGGCGTGGATCTACCGTGTCGACCAAGGTCGACACCTACCAACAGCACACGGAATCTGTCAGAGGTGGGGCGGTGTGGGTCTGCAGGACCGTTGGCGCCATGGATGGCGCCATCGAGCCCCCATGGACGGGTTTACGGCGTGTCCTGCAGACCCACACCGCCCCGCCATCCCACGTAATCCCGCTCTTGCCGTTGACGTGGCCTCTGCGGGTGCCGGGCGCAGCCCGGCCGACCCCCTCAATCCTGTTCGCGGTGGTAGGTCGCCACGTCTTCCCAGCCCATCTCGCGGGCATGCCGGGCCAGGCGCTCGGCCAGGAACACCGAACGGTGCTTGCCGCCGGTGCAGCCGAAGGCCACGGTCACATAGCTGCGGGTGCCATCCCCCAGCTTCGGCAGCCAGGTATCGAGGAAATCCATCAGCTGGGTCAGGTAGCGCTGCACGTCCGGCTGCGCTTCCAGGTAGTCGCGCACGCCCGGTTCGCGGCCACTCAGCGCACGCAGATCCGGGTCCCAGTGTGGATTGGGCAGCACCCGCGCATCGAACACGAAGTCAGCCTCGGCCGGCACGCCGCGCTTGTAGGCGAACGATTCGAACAGCAGCGACAGGCCGGTGGCATGGTCCATCGTGAACTCGGTGATGATCCGCCGCCGCAGCTGATGCACGTTGAGATTGCTGGTATCGATCACCGCATCGGCCTCGCGGCGCAGCGGTGCGGTCAATTCACGCTCACGCGCGATCGCTTCGGGCAGCGACAGGCCCAGCTGGCTCAGTGGATGGCGGCGGCGGGTGTCGGCGTAGCGTTTGAGCACGGCCTCGTCGCTGGCCTCGAAGAACAGCACCTTCACTTCCACGCCGGCATCGGTGGCCAGCTGCCGCCAGTCGCCCAGCTGGCTCAGGTCGGCCTGGCCGCGCACGTCGATGCCTACTGCCAGGCGGCGTGGTGCGCTGCCGTCGTGGTTGGCCAGCAGGCTGCGCACGAAGTCGGGCAGCAGATTGATCGGCAGGTTGTCCGAGCAGTAGTAGTCCTGGTCCTCGAAGGTCTTCAGGGCGACGGATTTACCCGAGCCGGACAGGCCGCTGACGATGATCAGGGTCGGGGCGGAGGGGGTGACGGTGCTCATGGACAGGCTCTTCGAAGGACAGGGGAATCAGGGTGTTCGCCGTTCCAGCAGGTTGCTGTGGCGGGCGATGAACATGGCCGCCGGGTCGATGCCCTTGGTGCGCAGGATGTGCAGGCGGGTCGCGGCCTCGGTCAGCACGGCCAGGTTGCGGCCGGGCATCACCGGCAGGGTGATCAGCGGTACATCCAGGTCCAGCACATGGCGGGTGCCCGAGTCGCCGGTCAGGCGCTCGTAGCCATGCGGGGTGGGTTCGGTCATCGGCTTGGTCAGGTGGACGATCAGCCGAAGGTACTTGTTCTTCTTTACAGCCGTGTCGCCGAACATCTCGCGCACGTTCAGCACGCCCAGGCCGCGCACTTCCAGCAGGTCCTGCAGCAGTTCGGGGCAGGTGCCATCGAGCACGTCGGGCGCGATCTGGGTGAATTCGGGCGCATCATCGGCGACCAGGCGGTGGCCGCGGCTGAGCAACTCCAGCGCCAGCTCGCTCTTGCCCGATCCGGCCTCTCCGGTGATCAGCACGCCGATGGAGTAGATCTCCATGAACACGCCATGCAGGATCACCCGCGGCGCCAGCGTACGCGCCAGGTGGTAGGACAGATGGTTGAGCAGTTCGTGGCCGCGCTTGGGCGACAGCCACAGCGGCGTGCCGGATTCGTCAGCAGCGGCGCGCAGGTCTTCCGGGCAGGCCTGGTTGCGGGTCAGCACCAGCGCCAGCGGGTGCGACTGCATGATCTTTTCGATGGTCTCCCAGCGCTGGCGCGGTTCCAGCGCATCCAGCCAGGACAGTTCCTCGGTACCCAGGATCTGCACCTTGTTGGGGTAGATCGCATTGAGGTAGCCGGCCAGCGACGGACGCCGCGAGACCGTGTTGCCGGCCTCCAGCTCGCGCTTCTCGCCGGACTTGCCGGCAGCCCAGCGCAGCCCCAGCCGCTCGCGCTGCTGTTCGAACAGTTCACGGGCGGTGATGCTGGTATTCATGCGGCACTCGCAGGTGGGGTCATGTCCAGCGCCTCGCGCAGCGCCCGGGCATCGCCCGCTTCGCGCAGGGCCTGGCGGATGTCGGGCGCCGAAAACAGCTCGGCCAGCTCGGACAGCAGCATCAGGTGCTGGTGGGTGTAGTGGGCGGGGACGGCCATGGCGAACACCAGGTCCACCGGCTCGTCGCCACCGAAGTCGACCGGGGTGGCCAACCGCAGCAGGGCGCCGCGGGGGCGGTCCAGGGTTGGCGCGCGGCCGTGGGGAATGGCGATGCCGTGACCGATCGCGGTGCTGCCCAGCGCTTCGCGCTGGCACAGGTTCAGATAGATCTGTTCGGCGTTGGCCTGGCGGCAGGCCAGCAACCCGGCGGCGGCCTGCAGGACGCTGTCGCGGTCGGTGGCCGTGCAGAGCTGGGTCTGCACGGCCGCCAGGAGGTCAGTCAGGGGCATGTCTGCGGGGAACGGTGGCGATCAGCCACCATTGTCGCCCACCGGCAGCGGTGCGTGCTGCTGTTTTTTCTCCTTGTGCTTGATCACCAGACGGTCAAGCTTGTCCGCAAGCAGGTCGATCGCGGCATACATGGTCTGGGCATTGGCCTCGGCGTGCAGGGTCTGGCCGGGAATGTTGAGGCTGGCGTCGACGTGGTGTTCGGTCTTCTGCAGCTTGAGGGTCACCCGCGCTTCGCAGTGCTGGTCGAAGTGTTTGCCGATCCGGGCCAGCTTCTCCTCTACATAGGACTGCAGGGCCGGGGTGACTTCGACATCTTTGCCAAACGTTTCGATGCGCATCGGGTTTCTCCTGTGTTCGGATGTGCCAATGAACCTCTCCGCCGGGCGCGGCGGCGCGTCAAGCGATTCTGACCCTTTCGTGCGAGGCGGAAATGTTCATGGCTTCACGATACTTCGCCACGGTGCGTCGCGCTACTGGAATTCCCGACGATTTGAGCAGGTCAGCCAGCTTGGCGTCAGAAAGCGGCTTGCGCGGGTTCTCGTCGTCGATCAGGCGCCGGATCATCGCCTGGATGGCCGTGCTGGACGCCTCGCCACCGCCCTCGGTATCGATGCCCGAGGCGAAGAAGGCGCGCAGCGGCAGGGTGCCGCGCGGGGTACGCACGTGCTTGCGGGCGATCGCGCGCGAGACCGTGGATTCGTGCAGGCCGAGCTCGGTGGCGATCTCGCGCAGGGTCAGTGGACGCAGCGCCTGCTCGCCGAATTCGAGGAAGCCGGCCTGCTGCAGGATCAGGCTGCGTACCACCCGCAGCAGGGTTTCGCCACGCTGCTGCAGCCCTTTCAGCAGCCAGCGCGCTTCCTGCAGCTGGGCACGCAGGTAGCCGGCATCGGCGTCGCCACAACGTCGGATCAGCTGTTCGTAGCCGCGGTGGATCACCACCTTCGGCCCGGCATGCGCGGCCAGCGCTGCGCGCCATACGCCGTTCTGCCGCCACACCACCACATCCGGCACCACGTAGGTGTCCTGCGACAGCGGTGCGATCTGCGTGCCCGGGCGCGGGTCCAGCGAGCGCAGCAGGGTGACTGCGGTCTCGACCTCGTCCAGGGGCTGTTTCAGTTCATGGGCCAGCCCGGCGACGCCGCTGCGCGGCAGCCGTTCCAGCGGGCCTGCGGCAATCTGTCGCGCCAGCACCAGGCCGGGCGTGTCACCGGCCAGCACATCCAGCTGCAGCAGCAGGCATTCGCCCAGCGTGCGTGCAGCCACACCGACCGGATCGAAACGCTGGATGCGATGCAGCACGGCGAGGATCTCGTCCTCGTCGGCGTGGATCGCCGGCAACAGGGTTTCGGCGATGGTGGCCAGCGGCTCGCGCAGGTAACCGTCGTCGTCCAGCGCATCGATCAGTGCGGCACCGATACTGCGATCACGCGAGGACAGATGCGACAGATGCAGCTGCCACAGCAGATGGTCGGCCAGTGTTTCGGTTTCGGCTACGCGCTCGGCGGCGCTGCCGGTGTCGTCGTCATCGTCGAAGCTGCCGCCGCTGCCGGCCGCGCTCCAGTCCAGTTCGGCCGGTGCCCAGTCGTCACCGGCATCGGTACGTTCTGCCGGGGCGTCACCGTCGTTGCCATCGCTGCCTTCGTTGCCGGCGCTGCTGCTGTCACTGCTGTCGGCCCAGTCCAGCAGCGGATTGCTTTCCACCGCCTGGGCGATCTCCAGCTCCAGCTCGGTGGTGGACATCTGCAGCAGCTTGATCGCCTGCTGCAACTGGGGCGTGAGCACCAGCTGCTGTCCCAACGATGTCTGCAGCCGAGTCTTCATGCCTGTGCCGAAAGGAAGGAGAGGGACCCGGCGCTTGCCGTCACAGCTTGAAGGAATCCCCAAGGTAGACGCGACGCACGTCGGCATTGTCCAGGATCGCTTCCGGCGAGCCCTGGGCCAGCACGCTGCCCTCAGCGAGAATATACGCGCGGTCGCAGATTCCCAAGGTCTCGCGCACGTTGTGGTCGGTGATCAGCACGCCGATGCCACGCTGCTTGAGATGGGTGACGATGCGCTGGATCTCGCCGACGGAAATCGGGTCGACGCCGGCGAACGGTTCGTCGAGCAGGATCAGGCGCGGCTGCGCGGCCAGGGCACGGGCGATCTCGCAGCGGCGACGTTCGCCACCGGACAGGCTGGCGCCGAGCTGGTCGGCGACGTGGCCCAGCTGCAGTTCGTCGAGCAGGCTGTTCAATTCACGCTCGCGGCCAGCCGAATCCAGGTCTTCGCGCAGCTCCAGTACCAGGCGGAGGTTGTCGGCCACGGTCAGCTTGCGGAACACCGACGGCTCCTGCGGCAGGTAACCCACGCCCTGCTTGGCCCGGGTATACATCGGGTCGCCGGTGATGTCCTTGCCGTCGAGCACGATGCTGCCAGCATCGGCGGCAACCAGGCCGACGATCATGTAGAAGCAGGTGGTCTTGCCGGCGCCGTTGGGGCCGAGCAGGCCGACCACTTCACCGGCGTCGAGGGTCAGCCCGAAGTCCTTGACGACTTCGCGTTGCTTGTACTTCTTGCGCAGGCCCTTGGCGACGAGCATTACTTCCTGCTCCCGGCCGGCTGTGCCGGCGTGGTGGCCTTGGGCTGTGCCGCAGGTGCGGCCGGGGTCTTGTTCTTCGGCGGGATGACAGTGCGCACGCGGCTGCCGTCACCACCGGAGTTCATTTCGCCGGTGCGGGTGTTGTAGACCATGCGCTGGCCGGCATTGGTGCCGCGCGCGCTGGTGACCTTGTAGTTGCCGGTCAGGGTGATGATCTCGGTCTTGATGTCGTAGTCGATGCGGTCGGCCAGCGCGTCCATCCAGGTGCCATCATCGAGCTGCTGCTTCATCTTGGCCTGCTTGCCGGTGAACACCGCACGTACGGGCTCGCCGTCCTTGAGGTAGATCTCGGCCTCGGACGAGCGCAGGTCCAGCGTGCCCTGGGTGATGATCACGCCCTGCGACAGCACGGTCTTGCCGTCGCCGGTGAGCGTGCCCGACTGGGCGCCGGAATCGATGTGCATGTCTTCGTTGCGGTCGGTGGACTTGGCGAAGGCGGCGCTGGGGACAAGAAGACCAAGCGCGAGTACGGCGGCAAAGGGAATCTTCATCGGGGTCCGTTCTACCGGTGGGGGCCTCCCGGGTGGACCGGGGGCGGGCGGGTGGGGCTGCCGGCCTTGCGCCTGTCCGGAGACGTCGCAGGCTGGCGGCGGAATCAGCGTTTGGGCGTGTAGCGGCCCTTGGACTGGCTGAGGAAATGATACGTGTTGTTCTTCGAATCCACTTCGAAGCCGACACCGGACTGTTCCATGCCCGGGCGGGTCATGGTCACCAGGGCGTCGGTGCGGGCGCGGTTTTCCTTCGGGAACACGTCCAGATGGTCGGTGCGGAAGGTGGTCGGCACCGTGCCCGGGCCGACCGGGCTGTCGCCGGCGACGTTGCCGCGCAGCTTCATCTCGTCGCCCTTGGCGCTGAGCCAGCCGGTTTCGGCACGCAGGGTCCAGTGCTTGCCATCCTTGTCCGGCATCTCGAACAACGGCGTGGCGATGTTGATGGTCTGGTCACCGCGCTGGCGTTCCAGCAGCGGCGCACGCAGGGTGGTCGATTCCTTGCCGTGCTCATCCAGGGCGACGATCTGGAAGTCGTGCAGGATGTAATCCACGCCCACTTCCTGGCCGCCACTGGCTGGCCCCTTGTCGCGGTTGCGCAGCGCCGCCCAGCTGCTCAACAGGGCCGCCAGCAGCAGGCCGATGCCGAGCAGGGTGCGCCAGTTCACGGTCGGCAGGTTCATGCTCCGAACCTCGCCAGTACGGCGTCCACATGCCCCTGCGCGGCCAGCAGGATGTCGCACAGCTCGCGCGCGGCGCCACGCCCGCCATCGGCACGGGTCTGCCAGTGCACGCGCTCGGCGATCCACGGATGGGCGTTGGCCGGCGCCACCGCCAGGCCGACCGCGCCCAGCGGCGCCAGGTCCGGCAGGTCATCGCCCATGAAGGCCACCTGTTCCAGGCCGATGCCATGCTGCGCGCACAGCGCCTGCACGCTGGCCAGCTTGTCGCCTACGGCGATCTGGGTGTCGATGCCGAGGTCGGCGCCGCGCTTGAGCGCGGACTGGCTGTTGCGCGCGGTGATCAGCACGGGGTGGATGCCGTGCTGCTGCAGCAGTTTCAGGCCCAGGCCATCCTGCACGAAGTACGCCTTGCTCTCGTTGCCGTCCTTGTCGTAGTACAGCCGACCGTCGGTGAGGGTGCCGTCCACGTCGAAGCAGGCCAGGCGGATACGGGCCGCGGCGGCATGCAGGTGGGCAGGGAAGGCGGGCAGGGGGGACCAGGGCATCAGGGCGGCAGGCTCGGTGGGTTCGGGTGGGGCAGTACAGACTGAATGGGGTCTACGGACTGTCGGTTAAACCACCCGGGCCCGCAACAGGTCATGAATGTTCAGGGCGCCGACTGCGCGGCCCTGGTCATCGACCACGATCAGGCCGGTGATCTTGTGGGTCTCCATCAGCCGGGCCGCCTCCACCGCCAGCTGGTCGGCGCCGATGGTGCGTGGGTTGCGCGTCATCACATCGGCGATCTTGGCGGTGCGCACGTCCAGCGCGCTGTCCAGCGCGCGGCGCAGGTCGCCGTCGGTGAACAGGCCGATCAGTACGCCGCCGGCATCGACCACGGCGGTCATGCCCAGCCGTTTGCGGCTCATCTCCATCAGCGCTTCACTGAGACTGGCGTCGGCGCCCACGCTGGGCAGGTCGTCGCCGGTGTGCATCACGTCGGTGATGTGCAGCAGCAGGCGGCGGCCGAGGCTGCCGGCCGGGTGTGAACGGGCGAAATCGTCGGCGGTGAAGCCGCGTGCGTCGAGCAGGGCCACGGCCAGCGCGTCGCCCATCGCCAGCGAGGCGGTGGTGCTGGAGGTCGGCGCCAGCGCCAGCGGACAGGCCTCGGCCGGCACGCTCACGTCCAGGTGGATGTCGGCGGCGGTGGCCAGGCTGGACTGTGGGCGCCCGGTCATGGAAATCAGCACGTTGCCCTGGCGCTTGAGCACCGGCAGCAGCATCAGCACCTCGTCTGACTCGCCCGAATAGGACAGGGCCAGCACCACGTCGTCCTCGGTGATCATGCCGAGGTCGCCGTGGCCGGCTTCACCCGGGTGCACGTAGAACGCCGGCGTACCGGTGGACGCCAGGGTGGCGGCGATCTTGCGGGCGATGTGCCCGGACTTGCCCATGCCGGTGGCGACCACCCGGCCGCGGCTGGCCAGGATCGCCTGGCAGGCCTGCTGGAACGCCTCGCCAAGGCGGTCGGCCACGGCGTCCAGCGCCTGCCGCTCGATCTCGAAGACGCGGCGGCCGCTGGCGACCAGGCCGGCAGGGTCGACGGAACGGGGGGGCAACAGGGATTCGGCCATGCGGACGCCACGCAGCGGAAGTAGAATGGAGGCACATTTTATTAGGAAAGCCCGTTGGACGCCGACACCATCCGCAATCTGATCGAAACCGGCCTGCCCGGCGCCCGCGCCGACGTGCAGGGCGACGATGGCGTGCATTTCGAAGCGACCGTGGTCTGCGAGGCCTTCGCCGGCAAGATGCCGCTGGCCCGCCACCGCATGGTGTATGCCACGCTGGGCGACCTGATGGGCGGCGCGATCCACGCGCTGGCGCTGAAAACCGTGACCCCGGCCGAAGCCGGCTGAACCGCAGAAGATCCCGAATACATGGCCAAGATCGTTGTGACCGGCGGCGCTGCGCTGCACGGTGAAGTGAGCATCTCCGGCGCCAAGAACGCCGTCCTCCCCATTCTCTGCGCGACCCTGCTGGCCGATGCGCCGGTGGAGATCACCAACGTGCCGCACCTGCACGACGTGGTCACCACGGTGAAGCTGCTGGGCGAACTGGGCGCGAAAGTGACCATCGACCAGGGCACCCTGTCGCGCGGCAGCGCGATCGTGGTCGACCCGCGTTCGGTCAACCAGCACGTGGCACCGTATGAGCTGGTCAAGACCATGCGCGCCTCGATCCTGGTGCTGGGCCCGCTGCTGGCCCGCTTCGGCGCGGCCGAAGTATCGCTGCCGGGCGGCTGCGCGATCGGTTCGCGTCCGGTCGACCAGCACATCAAGGGCCTGCAGGCGCTGGGTGCCGAGATCGTGGTCGAGAACGGCTTCATCAAGGCCACCGCCAAGCGGCTGAAGGGGGGGCACTTCACCTTCGACATGGTCAGCGTCACCGGCACCGAGAACGTGCTGATGGGCGCGGTGCTGGCCGAAGGTACCACCATCCTCGACAACTGCGCGATGGAACCGGAAGTGACCGATCTGGCGCACTGCCTGATCGCGCTGGGCGCGAAGATCGAAGGCCTGGGCACTGCCCGGCTGGTGATCGAAGGCGTCGAGCGCCTGTCCGGCGGCCGCCACGAAGTGCTGCCCGACCGTATCGAGACCGGCACCTTCCTGGTGGCCGCAGCGATGACCGGTGGCAAGGTCACGGTCAACCGTGCGCGCCCGAACACCATGGACGCGGTGCTGTCCAAGCTGGTCGAAGCCGGTGCGAAGATCGAGACCACCGACGACAGCATCACCTTGGACATGCAGGGCAAGCGGCCGAAGGCGGTCAACCTGACCACCGCGCCGTACCCGGCATTCCCGACCGACATGCAGGCGCAGTTCATGGCGCTCAACTGCGTGGCCGACGGCGTGGGCGTGATCAACGAAACGATCTTCGAGAACCGTTTCATGCACGTCAACGAACTGCTGCGCCTGGGCGCGGACATCCAGGTCGAAGGGCATACCGCCATCGTGCGTGGCAACGAGCACCTGAGCGGCGCGCCGGTGATGGCCACCGACCTGCGCGCCTCGGCATCGCTGATCCTGGCCGGCCTGATGGCCAGCGGCGATACCACCATCGACCGCATCTACCACCTTGATCGTGGCTACGAGAACATCGAAGAGAAGCTGTCTTCGCTCGGCGCCACCATCCGGCGCGTGCCATGATCCTGCGCGGCAAGTTCAGCCCGCGTCGCAAGGCGCTGCTGGCCCTGGTGCTGATCGTGCTGGCGTGGCTGGGCTATGCCTGGTACGCCAACATCGCCATCACCCAGGGCATCGAGCAGAAGGACATGGACTGGAACGGCGACGGCACGGTCTCGCGTGATGAGATCATCGAGTCGTTCTATGCGGTCGCGGTGAACGACAGCCAGGACGGCAACCGTCATTGCCGCACCTTCGTCTGGCGCAGCACCGGTGAGCAGATCCGCGTGGACTGCCGGACTGAGTTCAAGCCGGCCGAGGAACAGAAACCGGCTGAAGCGAAGAAATAAGAAAACGCCCGCGAAAGCGCGCGTTTTCTTTTCGGTAGTGCCGGCCGCTGGCCGGCAACCCCATCAACCTCGTGGAGCATCGCGAGAATGCCGGGCAGTGGCCGGCACTACCGGTTCGCGCGTCAGTTCATCGCCTTGATGGTCAGGTCCAGCGCATCGCGGCCGCTCTCACGCTGCAGCATGCGCGCCGGCACCGGGAATTCCGGCACGATCCACGCGATCAGCTCCTTGTTGCCGTCGGCGCGCGAGACCTTGGTGGCCTCGTAGCTCTTGCCGCCCACGGTGATCGATTCCTTGCCGATCACACGGTACGTCATGTTCTTGATGCGGCCTTCGTCGACCATGCGATAGGTCAGCGGCTTGCCCGCCGCCAGGTCACGGGCGATCGCCAGGTTGATCAGCAGCGCGTCCATGTCACCGGCTTTCAGCGCAATCGGGCCAGCGCGATCCGGCTTGATGTCACCGGTCCAGGTGGCCTGGTTGCTGGTCCAGTTGTAGTTGGCCTGCACGTTGCGCTTCTTCACCAGCAGCGCCGAACGGTCCTGGCTGCTGAGCGGGCGCAGCTGGCCACGCACTTCCTCGAACACCGTGCTCTGGCTGAGGTCGGCCAGCTGGTTCTTCACCTGCAGGCTGTAGCGCCACTTGTTGCTGCCTTCGCTGGCCAGGGTCATGGTGCCGTTGGCCTGCATGCCCATGTAGCTGGCCAGGTAATCGGCCTTGAACGGTTCCAGCGCCATGGCCGGCAGGCTGGCCACGGCCAGGGCAGCGGCTGCGATCCAGGTGAGGGGGCGGGTCAGGGTATTCATGCTCAGACTCCTTGGTATTCGATCAGGCGCAGATCGACGCGGTCTTCGCCGTCTTCGCGTTGCAGGATGCGCACCGGGGTGGGGACACCGTTGGCGATCCAGAGAATGGTTTCGTTTCTGCCACCGTTGGTCCGGTAGACCCGCAGTGCGTTGTAGGACAGGTCGCCGACCTCGACGTTCTCGGTCTGCGGCGCGGCCTGGTAGTCGTGTTCGCGGACCTTGCCCATGTCCACGTAGCGGTAATGCATGGAGGCGCCTGGACGCGCATCGCGCATGATCGCCAGGTTGATCAGCAGCGCGCTCTGGTCGCCTGCCTGCAGCGGGATCGGCTGCGCGCGTTCCTTCTTGACGTCACCGGTCCATTGCGCGGTGCCGGCCTGCCAGTTGTAGGTGCCGACCGCCTTCTTGCCCAGGAACAGGCCCTTGCGCACCGTGCTCTGGCTGAGCGGCGCATACACGCCGCTGCGCTCCTCGAACACCGTGCTCTGTTCGATGTTCAGGCCCAGCACGCTGGCAAAGCCGCGGCGGCCGACCACCTGCATGTCCACCCGCCACTGGCTGCCTCCGGTGTGGGTGACCTGCATGCTGGCATCGCCCGCTTCCTTGCCCTTGTAGAAGGCCTGGTAGGTGGCGCTGAACGGTTGCAGCGGCGGTGGCTCCCAGGCCAGTGCCGGTGGCATCGGTACGGCCGGCGCATCGGCTGGCGGCTGCGCTGCGGGCACCGGTGCCGGCGGGGGGGCGGGCGCCTGTGCCTGGCCCCAGCCCACGCCGGGGAACACGGCAAGCGACAACAGCAATGGAGTGGACAGCAGGGTCGTGGTCTTCATGGAGGACAGGGACCGCAGGAGGGGGCAGGATGCCAGCCCCGCAGTCAGCGGGGCGTGTGCATGGGGACTACCGGTTCAGGTTCCCGGCGGAATCTAGGGCCAACGGGCTAAACAGGGGGTGACCGTCCAGTTGCGGCTGGCCCTCCCGTTCAGCCAGGCGGCCGGCGCACAACAGCTGCAGGGTGGCGATCAGCAGCGGATGCTCCACCGCCAGCACGCGCGCGGCCAGGCTGTCGGCGTCATCGCCGGGCAGCACCGGCACCCGCACCTGCGCCAGCACGGCGCCCGCATCCAGCTCGGGCACGACCAGATGCACGCTGGCACCGTGCTCGGCGTCGCCCGCCTGCAGCGCCCGTGCGTGGGTGTCCAGGCCCTTGTGCAGCGGCAGCAGCGATGGATGGATGTTGACCAGCCGGCCATTGAAGCGCTGTACGAAGGCCGCGCCGAGGATGCGCATGTAGCCGGCGCAGACGATCCAGTCCGGTTGTACTGCGGCCAGCGCATCGCCGAGCGCCTGCTCGTAGCTGGCGCGGTCGCTGAAGGACTTCGGTGCATGCGCCCAGCGCAGGTTCGGTGCGACGCGCTGCAGGGCCTCTGCGGCGGGGCGGTCGGAAAACACGCCGACCACCTCGGCGGGCAGTCGGCCGTCGGCAATGGCATTGAGGATGGCCTGCAGGTTGCTGCCGCGGCCGGAGGCGAGCACGGCAATGCGGGTGGTCGCGGTCACTGCTGGGCGCTCCGGCGGATCAGCGGCCAGATCAGCAGGCTGCCGAGGGTGGCCATCAGCATGTCGGCGTGCGCGTCCCACATGTCGCCCTGCTGCCCGTTGTAGGCCTCGGCAGCATCCGGCGACAGCGCCAGCGCGATGGCCCACTCGAACCATTCGTACACCAGGCTGGCACACATCACCGTCATCACCGCCAGGGTGAAGGCCTGGCCCAGGCGCAGCGCCGGCCACGCATGGCGGGCAAGCTGCAGCAGCGCAGGAGTGAAGCAGACGCCGAACAGGAAGTGGATGAGGCGATCGAAATGGTTGCGCTGCCAGCCGAAGGCCGCATTCGGCGACCAGCCGCTCAGTGTCTGCGCCCAGGCGTCGTAGGGCACGTTGGAATACAGCCAGCGCGCGGCCACGCAGTGCAGGGCGATGAAGCCGCAGATCGCGATGAAGGCGCCGTTGCCCAGCCAGCCGCCGCGACGGTCGACCCACAGCAGCGCGGCCAGCCCGATCACGGTCAGGGTGCTGTGCAGGGCCTGTTCGGTAGGCCACAGCGGGTGGACCCAGCTGATTGCGAACACCGCCAGCACGGCGGCAAAGGCCAGCTTCTTGGGGCCCGAGAAACGGTGGGTGGTGGGCGAAGCGGACGTCGGGAGGGCAGGCGCGGACATGGGAAATCGATCAGGAAAGGACGGGGCGTCTGCCGGCAGGTTCAGACACTGAGGTGGTCGCCGCGGTCGAACAGCGCGGCCATGTCAGGTTTGGACAGGAACACCCAGGCATAGGCGGCCAAGGCCATGCCCAGCGGGCCGGCCAGTACGCCCAGCCAGGCCGCGCGCCGGCACCAGGCCAGCCCGGTGCGATGTGACAGCTGGCGCGCGGTATACAACTGCACGAACCCCAGCACGGCCGCCAGCACGGCGATGGACGCATAGACCGTGGTCAGCATCCAGGCATCGTCCAGCCCGCGCGAGTGGGCCACCCATCCGCTGAGGCCAAGGAACGCCACTGTGGCGAACCAATGGAAGCCGGCCAACGCGTAGAACAGCACTTTCAGCGTCTGCAGATGGCTGGTCAGCTGCAGCTGCGCCAGGGTCTGATGCGGCAGCGGCGGCGGATTGCCGGAGGCGGTCATGCGGGCGTGGCGGGAAGGTCGAAGGCGGCCTTCACCTGCGGGCGCAGCAGGGTGATCAGGCCGAACACCCCCAGCACCGTGCCGATGGGGGTGAACAGGCAGGCCAGGCCGGCCGCGATCAGGCACAGCAGGTAGCGGCGTCTCTGGGCCAGGCAGCGGCCGGCATAGGCGACGAACGCGCCCAGGCTGACGCCACCGAATACGGCGACGCAACCGATGAGGGTGAACATCCAGCCGAACAGGCGCTGCTCGGCCGGCGACGACGGCTGGCCGCCGGAATTCATCGGCAGGTTGCCGGTGAGCGCGGTGATGCCCAGCACGATGTGGATGATGAAGATCAGCGAGAACAGCACGATCAGGCCGCCGACCACGTAGTGCGCGATGGCCAGCATGCGCAGGTGGTCGGCATCCTGTGCGTTGAACACCGGTACCGTCGCCAGCGGCGGCGGCACGGGGGCGGGCGACAAGGGGGGCGTTGCGTCCATGCGGGCTCCTGGGTTGTCGGGATCAGGCGATGTGGACGCGCTCGGCGCCTTCGGCGGTGACCACCTGGCCGATGGTCCAGTGCTCCAGGCCCTGCGCCTTGACCGCATCGGATACCGCGGCCACCTGGTCCGGCGCCACGATCAGCACGAAGCCGATACCGCAGTTGAAGGTGCGCCACATCTCGCTGTCGGCGACCGCGCCTTCCTTCTGCAGCCACTGGAACACCGGCGGCAGGGTCCAGGACGAGGCCTGGATGTCCAGGCCGAGGCCGTCGGGCACCACGCGGATGATGTTCTCGGTCAGGCCGCCACCGGTGATGTGGGCCATGCCGTGGATGGCCGCGCCGTGCGACTTCAGCAGCGACAGGATCGGCTTCACGTACAGGCGGGTCGGCGCCATCAGCGCATCGACCAGCTTCACGCCGCCTTCCAGCTCCAGCTCGGCCGGGCGGCCAGCGCGGTCGTAGATGCGGCGCACCAGCGAGTAGCCGTTGGAATGCGGGCCGGACGAAGCGATGCCGATCAGCACGTCGCCGGCAGCCACGCTGGCGCCATCCTTCAGCTCGCTCTTCTCGACCGCGGCGACGGTGAAGCCGGCCAGGTCGTACTCGCCCGGGGCATACATGTCGGGCATTTCAGCGGTTTCGCCGCCGATCAGCGCGCAGCCGGCCTCGGTGCAACCGTTGGCGATGCCGCCCACGACCGCCGCGGCGGTGTCGATGTCCAGCTTGCCGGTGGCGAAGTAGTCCAGGAAGAACAGCGGTTCGGCACCCTGCACCAGCACGTCGTTCACGCACATGGCGACCAGATCGATGCCGATCGTATCGTGGCGGTTCAGCTGGTGGGCCAGCTTCAGCTTGGTGCCCACGCCGTCGGTACCCGACACCAGCACCGGCTCGCGGTACTTGTTGGACAGGTCGAACAGGGCGCCGAAGCCGCCCAGGCCGCCCATCACTTCCGGGCGGAAGCTGCGCTTGACCAGGGGCTTGATCCGCTCGACCAGTTCGTTGCCGGCGTCGATGTCGACACCCGCGTCACGGTAGGTGAGGGGGGAGGGGGCGGAAGACGGGGTGTTGGTCACGGGCGTCGGCGCTGGCAGGGGTTGAACGGGCGATTTTAACAGGCCGCATTGGCGCAAAGGCCGTATTCGGGCAACAATTCCCCCGGATACGTCGAGCCAATGGATGTCCTGATGCGCCGCAGCCTGATTCTGACCCTGCTCCTTGCGCTGAGCCTGCCGGTGGCCACGATGGCCCAGAGCGGCCTGCGCACCGAGGGTGATGTTGCCACCGCCACTGGCGCGTACGAGGCCGAAGTGCCCGTCAACAGCCAGGCCGAAGCCGACCGCAACGGTGCGCTGGCCCGCGCCTTGAGCGTTGTACTGGGCAAGTTGTCCGGCGATCGCAGCGTGATGTCGCGCCCTGGCGTGGCGCAGGCGCTGCGCAATGCCAAGGATTACGTGGCCAGCTACGACTACAAGCAGGACCAGAGCGTGAGCGCCAGTGGCGCCCCCAGCTTCCGCACCCTGCTGGTGGCCCGCTTCCGCGAGGACGATGTCGATTCGCTGGTGTCGGCGCTGGGCCTGCCGCTGTGGCCGCAGCCGCGGCCGAAGCCGGTGCTGTGGCTGGCCGTCGATGACGGCAGCGGTCCGCGCCTGGTCAGCGTGCAGCAGGCCAACGCCGCCCGCCCGTTGCTGAACCGCGCCATTGAACGCGGCTACAAGCTGGGCCTGCCCAGCGGTGGTGCCGCCGAACAGGCGCTGGCCGGTGCCATCTGGCGCCAGGACAGTGCCGCCGTGGCCCGTGCCTCTTCGCGCTACTCGCCGCCGATGCAGCTGATCGGCAAGCTGTACCGCGCCAATGGCGGCTGGCAGGCGGACTGGGTGTTCGTCGACAACGGCCGTGAGCTGAACAAGTGGACCAGCAAGGACGCCAACGCCATGCGCGCGATGGCCGCCGGTGCCGATGGTGCCGCCGATGCGCTGGTCAAGCGCTATGCCAAGGCCGGCGCGGCCGTCGGCCAGGCCGGCACCTATCGGGTGGTGGTCACCGGCATCAACAGTGCCGACGACTACCTGCGCCTGGCTGCCGGCCTGCGTGAGGTGCCGGTGGTGCGCAACGTCACCCCGCTGCACGCTTCGGCCGGCCAGCTGGAGCTGAGCCTGGAGATGACCACCGGCCTGGCCGGCTTCAACCGCATGCTGGGCGACAACGGCGTGCTGGTGCCGAGCGCACCGCTGCCGGCCCTGCCGACGCCGATCGACGACACCACCGGTGCCCCGGTCGCTGCGCCGGTCAGCAACGAGTACCGCCTGCGATGAACCTGACCCCGGAAGCGGAAATCGCGCAGTTCCTGCGCCGCCTGAAGTACATCCTGTTCGCCGGCCTGATCGGCTGGGTGGTGTGGTTGCTGGCGCCGATCCTGACCCCGTTCGTGCTGGCGCTGGCGCTGGCCTGGCTGGGCGATCCGCTGGTGGACCGCATCGAGGCCACCGGCCGTTCGCGCATGACCGGCGTGGTGCTGGTGTTCGCGGCGATGGTGCTGGTGATCGTGGCGCTGCTGCTGGTGCTGGTGCCGATGATCGAGCGCCAGATCACCACCCTGATTGCGGTCGCGCCGCAGGCACAGGCGTGGCTGATGGAAAAGGGCATTCCCTGGTTCGAGCAGAAGACCGGCCTGGAAGTGATGCAGTGGCTGGACCCGGACCGCCTGATCGAATGGGTGCGCAGCCACTGGCAGCAGGCCGGCGGCTTCGCCACCACGTTCATGGGCTACGTCTCGCGTTCGGGCTTTGCGATGGTGACCTGGGTGGTCAACATCCTGCTGCTGCCGATCCTGGCGTTCTACTTCCTGCGTGACTGGGACAAGCTGGTCGAGCGCGTGGCGTCGGTGATTCCGCGCAACCAGATCGGCACCATCAGCGCATTGGCGCGTGAGTCCAACGAGGTGCTGGGCGCCTTCATCCGCGGTCAGTTCCTGGTGATGCTGGCGCTGGGCGTGATCTATGCCGGCGGCCTGTCGCTGGTCGGCCTCAAGCTGGGTCTGCTGATCGGCCTGATTGCCGGCCTGATCAGCTTCATTCCCTACCTGGGCGCGACCACCGGCATCCTGATGGCGGTGGTCGCCGCACTGGTGCAGGCACAGGGCTTCGACCTGAAGCTGCTGATCCTGGTCGGCGTGGTGTTCACCGTGGGCCAGCTGCTGGAAAGCTACGTGCTGACCCCGCGCATCGTCGGCGACAAGATCGGCCTGCACCCGGTGGCAGTGATCTTCGCGGTGATGGCCGGCGGCCAGTTGTTCGGCTTCCTCGGCATGCTGCTGGCGCTGCCGGTGGCAGCGGTGACCAACGTGCTGCTGCGCTACGCGCACCAGCGTTATCGCCAGAGCGAGCTGTACGTGGGTGAGAAGCCGGCGATCGTGCTTGATGGCGTGGTCGATGCCCCCCATATCATCATTCCGAACGACAAGGGCCCCGACCTGAAGTGATGGGTGTGCCGCAACTGCCGCTGGCCCTGCATTACCCGCGGGACCAGCGCCTGGAGACCTTCATCGGCGCGCCGGACGGCGCGCTGGCGCAGCTGCGCGCGATCGCGGTGGGTGCCAGCCACGATTGGGTCTATCTGGAAGGTGCGGCGGGCACGGGCAAGACCCACCAGGCACTGGCGATGTGCTCCAGCGCCGAGCAGGCCGGGCGACTGCCGACCTACGTACCGCTGGCCAGCGCCGCCGGCCGCGTACGCGCGGCGTTGGATGGGCTGGAGGCGCGCGAGCTGGTGGCGCTGGACGGCCTGGACGAGGTGGCCGGCAACCGCGAGGACGAGATCGCGCTGTTCGATTTCCACAACCGCGCGCGCGCTGCGGGCGTGACCGTGCTGTACACGGCGCAGAAGGCGCCGGAAGAACTGGGCCTGGTACTGCCCGACCTGCGCTCGCGGCTGGGCCAGTGCGTGCGTGTGCTGCTGCAGCCGCTGGATGAGGAAGGACGGGCAGCGGTGCTGCGTGAGCGCGCGCTGCGGCGTGGGCTGGCGATCGACGAGGCCTCGATCGAGTGGCTGCTGTCGCACACCGGTCGCGAGCTGGGTGGATTGATCACGCTGCTGGACTGGCTGGACCGCGAGTCGCTGGCGGCGAAGCGGCGGATCACCGTGCCGTTCCTGCGCCAGGTGCTGGAAGAAGGCCGGCCGCGTTACTGAGGGTGGGGTTTGCTTTGCAGGGCTGCGCCCTGCACCCGCCGTAGTGCCGGCCGCTGGCCGGCAACAGCAAGAGCCGAAGCAACAGCAGAAGCTGGCTTCCTGAGGGGAGGCGGGGTGGCTCAGGTTGCGGGGGACGGCGCAAGTACGTCCCTGTAGCCTCGATCGCGCCATCCATGGCGCTCACGCCCCCGCAACCTGAGCCACCCCGCCTTCGACAGGTTCCCGCGATCTGCCGGGACTGCATACTGCACTGCTGTTGGTGGGTGTCGACCTTGGTCGACACGTGTCTTGCTTGTGGTGGGTGACGACCGTTGGTCGTCACCAGAGCAAGCGCAGCGACGCGACCCGCTTTTGCTTTTCTTTTTTCTTTTCCGTGGCTGGTCGCCCACGGAAACTGTCAGAGGCCGGGCGGGGTGGGCTGCGCAGGGGCGTGAGCCGCATGGATGCGGCGACCGAGCTTACAGGGGTGAAGGCGCTTTGCTTGCGAAGCACTGCTTCGCAAGCGCCTGAACGCACAGCCGCCAGCGGCTGGGCCGGGCCCCGGAGGGGGACTTGCAGCGTCCCCTGCATGGCCCACCCGCCCGGCCAAACACGCGATCCGCTCTACGCGACCAGCCACGAGGGGCTCAGCCGTTCGCGGCCAACTCAGCATCCAGCGCGCGCAGGCGATCTACCGTCCCGACGTCGGTCCAGCGCCCGCGATGGTGCTGCCCCGTCATCAATCCCTGCGCCATGAAGTGCTTCTGCAGCGGCACCACCGAGAACTTCGGTGGGAGCCGCTCGCTGCCCGGTGCATCACCGATCACCGTGCGCCAGTCGGCCACGATGGAAGGGCGATACACGCCGATGCCGGCATAGGTCAGGCACGGTCCTTCGCGGTCGTGGTGCAGCAACCCCTGCGCATCGAGGCGGTAGTCACCGTTCGGGTGCTGAAGCGGATTGTCGACCAGCACCAGATGCGCCTGGCCCTGCGGCTCGCGCGGCAGCGTGGCGAAATCGAAATCGGTCCAGATGTCGCCGTTCACCACCAGAAACGGGGCGTCGCCCAGCACCGGTAGTGCATTGAGGATGCCGCCGCCGGTTTCCAGCGGGGTCTGCCCTTCGTACATGAAATGCAGGCGCAGGCCCCATTGGCTGCCATCGCCCAGCGTCGCTGGAAACTGTTCGGCCAGCCATGCGGTGTTGACCACCACCTCGCGCACGCCGAGTGCGGCCAGGCGTTCCAGGTGCCAGACGATCAGCGGTTTGCCGGCCACGTCCAGCAGCGGCTTGGGCGTGTGCAGTGTCAGCGGGCGCATGCGCTCGCCGAGGCCGGCAGCAAAGACCAGCGCCTTCATCGGGCCACGCGCATCGGTGCGGCCAGGTCGGTCAGCGCCGGCTTGATGCGGTGTTCCAGCAGCTGCTGCAGCGGTGCCAGCTCGCGGTAGCGCGGCAGCACTTCATCCAGATAGGTGATGAAGCGCGGCGCGTCGTCGAGGTAATGGCCCTTGTTGTCGCGATAGCGCAGGCGGCAGAACAGGCCGAGGATCTTCACGTGGCGCTGGATGCCCATCCAGTCGGCATCGCGCAGGAAGGTGGCGCGGTCGGGCACCGGCAGGCCGGCGTTGCGGGCGCGCTCGTGATACTGCGCCAGCCACTCGTCCACACGCTGCAGCGGCCAGCTCAGGAACGCGTCCTTGAACAGGCTCATCGCATCGTAGGCAATCGGGCCGCGCACCAGGTCCTGGAAATCCAGCACTGCGGGACCATTCTCGACCGGCATCAGATTGCGCGGCATGTAGTCGCGATGGGTCATCAGCTGGGCCTGGCCCAGCGCGTTGTCCATCAACCTGCGGTGCACCAGCTGCAGCCCTTCAATCTCACCGCAGTCCAGTTCCAGGTTCAGGTGGCGCTGCAGGAACCATTCGTCGAACAGGCCGGCATCGCGCTGCAGCAGTGCTTCGCCGAACTGGCCGAAGTCGGCCGGCACCGGGATCGCCTGCAGGCGCAGCAGCTGTTCGATCGAACGGCCGAACCATTCATCGGCGTTGCGCTCGTCGAGGATCTTCGCCAGGGTCGGGCCGCCGAGATCTTCCAGCAGCAGGAAGCCGGCATCCAGATCCTGTGCCAGCAGCGCGGGCACACGCAGGCCGTTGTCATCCAGCAGGCCGCGCATGCGCAGCCACGGGCGCGGATCTTCCAGCCCCGGCGGGGCGTCCATCACAATGTGGCTGCCGCGCGTGCTGGTGGTACGCCAGTAGCTGCGCATGCCGGCATCGACCGAGGCGCGTTCGACCACCGCACTGGAATCATCGAGCTGGGTACGGGCCCACTGCAGGCGCTGCGCGCTGCGCTGGGGATCGGAGGCGGGTTCGGTCATGCAGGCATATCCGGGCGCGCCGGGCGCGCCTACGTCGGGAACAGGAAGGGAAGAGGGTGCGGGATCAGCGGCGACCGCTGAACAGACGCAGGACGGCCAGCACGGCCACCGCGCCCAGCACCGCACCGAGGAAGCCGGCCGGCTCACCGGGGGCGTACCAGCCCATGTACTGGCCGAACCACCCGGCCAGCAGCGCGCCGATGATGCCCAGCACGATGGTCAGCAGGCAGCCCATGCGGTTGTTGCCGGGCATGAAGAATCGCCCGAGCAGGCCGACGAAGAAGCCGACCAGGATGATGTAGAGCCAGCTGCTGCTGCCGAACAGACCATTCATGCGCGCGATTTCCACCAAGGGTGGACGCAGCCTAGCAAGGCCAGGCTGCGTCCGTCACGGTGTGCCGGATTCAGCAGCAGCCGTGGTCGCCGTGGCGGGTGCCACTGTCGGCAGCCACCGGCGAACCGCTGGTCTCGCCGCGCAGGCTGGCGGCGTAGTGCTCGCTGATCACCTTGGACACGCAGGCGGTGACCTTCTTGCCCATCGGAATGTGCAGGAACTCGTTCGGGCCGTGTGCATTGGAGTGCGGACCGAGCACGCCGGTGATCATGAACTGGGCGCCCGGGAACTTCTCACCCAGCATGCCCATGAACGGGATCGAGCCACCTTCGCCCATGTACATCGCCGGCTTGCCGAAGAAGGCTTGGCTGGCGTCGTCGATGGCCTGGGTCAGCCACGGCGCCATGGCCGGGGCGTTCCAGCCGGTGGAGGCCTTTTCCAGATCCAGAGTGACCTGCGCGCCGTTCGGCGGATCGCGCAGCAGCGCTTCCTTCAGCAGCTCACCGCAGGTCTTGCCATCGGCGGTCGGCGGCAGGCGCAGCGACAGCTTCACCGAGGTCTGCGGGCGCAGCACGTTGCCGGCCGATTCCAGCGCCGGCATGCCACCGACGCCGGTGACCGACAGTGCCGGGCGCCAGGTGCGGTTGAGCACCAGCTCGGTCAGGTCCTCGTTCATCGGACGCAGACCGTCGACCATCGGGAACTTCTCGAAGATCTCGGTATCGACCACTTCGGCGGCGCGCTTGGCCTGTTCCTGGCGCTCGGCCGGGATCTCAACGTTCATGCCGTCGATCAGGATGCGGCCGGTGTCCTGGTCCTCGATGCGCGACAGCAGCTGGCGCAGCAGGCGGAAGCTGGACGGCACCACGCCGGAGGCATCGCCGGAGTGCACGCCTTCGTTGAGCACCTTCACGGTGAAGTTGCCGCCGGTCAGGCCGCGCAGCGAGGTGGTGCACCACAGCTGGTCGTAGTTGGCGCAGCCCGAATCCAGGCAGACCACCAGCGACGGCTTGCCGATGCGGTCGGCGAGGTGGTCGACGTAGGCCGGCAGGTCATAGCTGCCCGACTCTTCACAGGCTTCGATCAGCACCACGCAGCGGGCGTGCGGCAGGCCCTGGGCCTGTAGTGCCAGCACCGCGGCCAGCGAGCCGAAGATGGCGTAGCCGTCGTCCGCACCGCCGCGGCCATACAGCTTGTCGCCGCGCAGGACCGGGGTCCACGGGCCGAGGTCGTCGTCCCAGCCGGTCATTTCCGGCTGCTTGTCGAGGTGGCCGTAGAGCAGGATGGTGTCGTCGCCGGTTTCGGCGCCGGTAGCCGGAATTTCCAGGAAGATCAGCGGGGTACGGCCTTCCAGACGCACCACTTCAACCTTCAGGCCGGGCAGCTGCTGGGCCTTGGCCCAGTTCTCCATCAGGGTGACCGCCTGTTCCATGTAGCCGTTCTGCACCCAATTGGCGTCGAACATCGGCGACTTGTTGGGAATGCGGATGTAGTCGACCAACTGCGGGACGATCTCGCTGTCCCACTTGTCATTGACGAATTGGCCGAGCTTGGCGCTGTCCATCTGAAACTCCGGTTGCATGGGCTGATCCGGCCATTCTACGCCTGTGCCGTGGGTAGGGTTTTTCCTACATCACGTCGGGTATTTGGCTGGCTTTTAGAAATCCAGGAAACCGATAGGCTGTGTGCATGTGGTGACGGACACTGTTCCTACCGACGGGATTGCCGGTCGGGACGGCCAGAATCACAAGGAGATACACGTCGTGCCTTGGAGTGTCGTGTTGAGGGCACTGGTGCTGGTCGTGTGGATCGCTGGGGCGCATGCCGCCGAACCGATCGACATCAACCGCGCCGATGCCCAGGCGCTGCAGCAGGGATTGACAATGGTCGGAGCCGCCAAGGCCGAGGCGATCGTCGAGCACCGGCGCAGACACGGCCCGTTTCATTGCGTCGAGGACCTGACGCAGGTGAAGGGGATAGGGAAAGCAATCGTCGAACGGAATCGACAGCGGATCACCGTAGGCAACAGGTTGTTGCCGGCGGATCCGGTACCCGGATCGGTACCGGTGCGAACCGTACCCAGGCGCTGACAGCAGGAATCGTCGGAACCGGCAGGAGGCTGGTTCACCGGACACGGACAGGAAGGCCGTGACCACCGACCGCCGCAGGACGCGGCACCAATCACCAGGATGGTGGCATCACAGACCTGTGGAAGGGGCTGAGATACAAACAGGACAGACGCGGCCGCGTGCAGGATGCAACGCTACCCCCACAGCGCAGGATGCGAGGGGGCGGCAGCAGGCCGACAAGGACGTAACGATTGCCCGGTACGACACATGGCTGTGTCGCCGGGCAGTTTCATTTCCGGCACCTGGTTTTGCCGCGGCCACCACGGGTCGATGGTGTACGGTGGCCGCACCGCATGGAAAGGACCCCCGCTGGATGCTTCTGCACCGCCCCACTACCCTGATGCTCGCCCTTGCACTGGCCCTGCCGCTGCTGGGCCATGCCGCTGCGCCGACGCCGGCCGCCAAGCCTGCCGCTGCCGCAGCCAGCAGCGCCGAAGTGCGCGGACCGACCGACCTCAAGCCGGGCGAATACCTGTGGCATCCGGAAATCTCACCGACCGGCCCGATCGTGCTGGTGGTCAGCCTCGATGAGCAGCGCGCGTACGTGTACCGCAACGGCATTGCCATCGGCCTGACCACGATCAGCTCGGGCAAGGCTGGGCATGAGACGCCGACCGGCGTGTTCACCATCCTGCAGAAGGACAAGGACCACAAGTCCAACCTCTACAACAGCGCGCCGATGCCCTACATGCAGCGGCTGACCTGGGACGGCATCGCCCTGCATGGCGGCAGCCTGCCCGGTCATCCGGCCTCGCATGGCTGCGTGCGGCTGCCGCAGGCCTTCGCGCAGAAGCTGTTCAGTGAAACCCAGCGTGGCGACACCGTGGTCGTGGCCGATGCCAAGAGCTCGCCGATGACCCTGGCCTATCCGTCGGTGCTGGCACCGGTCAACGCGCGCGGCCAGGCCCTTCCGGAAACCGAGGGTGGGGCCCCGGCGCAGGCCTGGTGGGATGACGCCGCGGCGCCGGCCGGGCAGGTCGGCATCCTGGTCAGCCTGCACGACCAGCGCCTGTACGTGCTGCGCGATGGCGTGATGATCGGCGAGTCGCCGCTGAAGGCCGACGCCCTGCCGGCGTTCCAGGGCACCACCCTGTTCGTGATGGGGCAGGGCTACAGCGATACGCCCAGCCCGCTGGACGCGAACCAGCGCCTGCACCAGTGGACGGCCTATCCGCTGCTGGGCCAGGACCGTGCCGAGGCCACCCCGGACCTGCTGGCCACGCCCTCGCTGCCGATGGCGTTGCCGGCCGATTTCGCCCGTCAGCTGTACCAGGTGCTGGTACCGGGCACGACCCTGCTGGTGACCTCGCTGCCGGCGGTCCGCCCAAGCCCGGCTGAATCCGGAATGCAGCCGGTCTTGGAATCCGAGCCGCCAGGGTCCACCCTCAAGGGCAACTGAGTCCCCTCGTTGTGCCCATGACAGCATCCCGCCTGTGCCGGCTGGCCGCGTTCGGCCTGCTGGCGACCTCGGCCAGCGCCCCGGCGCTGGCACAGACGCCCGCCCTTGCCACCAGTGCCGATGATCTGGCCGCCTTGCTGTCGCGCAGTGCGCCCAAGGCCGACCGCCACGTATTGCAGCTGGCGGCGCACGCCATGCGCTGCGCGCTGCAGCGGCCGGAGCTGGGCATCAATGGTGATCGCCTCAGCGTGATCGATTATTCGCGGCCGTCCACCGAGCCGCGCCTGTGGGTGTTCGACCTGGCCCACCAGCGCCTGCTGTTCGAGGAATGGGTGGCGCATGGCCGCAACAGCGGTGAGAACCGCACCGAACACTTCTCCAACCGCGATGGCAGTTTCATGTCCAGCCTCGGCGCGTTCACCGCGCAGGAGACCTACATGGGCGGCAACGGCTATTCGCTGCGCCTGGCCGGGCTGGAACCGGGCTTCAACGACCGCGCGCGTGACCGAGCCATCGTCATCCATGGTGCGCCGTACGTGAACCCGGCTACCGCGCAGCTGCAGGGGCGGCTGGGCCGCAGCCTGGGTTGCCCTGCGGTGCGGCTGTCGGTGGCCAAGCCGCTGATCGATGCGTTGCGTGGCGGCACGATGGTGTTTGCTTACTACCCCGACCAGGATTGGCTGAAGCACTCGCAGCTGCTGGCCGGCGAGTGCGGTGGCCAGGGCACGCTCGCCACGCGGTGATGCATGACGGCGCGCGGCATGATGCAATGCGCCGATGAACATCGACTCCCTGCTGCACACTCCGAGCCAGGTGATCTCCCGCCTGGACTATCGCCGCGAACGCTGGCGCAACGGCCTGGGCTGGACCCGCGAGATCCTGCGACTGCCGGCGCAGGGTGATGACTGGGCGCTACGCCTGTCGGTGGCCGAGATCGAGCAGGATGCCGCGTTCTCCGCCTTCCCCGGCGTGGAGCGCGAGCTGGTGCTGCTGCAGGGCAATGGCGTGCGTCTTCGCTTCAACGATGGCCATGTGGCCGAGGTGCTGCCGCCGCACGGACACGTGCGCTTTGCCGGCGAGGAAGCGCTGCACGGCGAATTGGTGGACGGCACCACCCACGACTTCAACCTGATGTGGAAGCGCGAGCTGCTGCAGGCCGAACTGCTGCACCGGCCGCTGGTGGGCACGATGTTCTTCTTCTGCGAACCGGGTGTGGCCTGGGCGCTGCATCTGCTGGCTGGTCAGGCGGAGTTCGGTGCAGATAGCGGCTTGCCGGCGCTGCAGGCGGGAGACACTGCGTGGTTGGCGGCCGGTGAACGGCAGCGTCATGCATTGCAGGGCGGTGGCGAGTTGCTGGCGATCCGGATCAGTGCGGCGGCGGGATGATTCCTGGGCGCCGGTTGGCACTATCCACGCATGGCGTGGATCTACTGCAAATGCGGTTGCCACCATGCCTGGACACGCCGTTCAGTAGATCCACGCCATGCGTGGATGCGGCCACCGACACCGCGTCATGGTGCGAACCAAGGTTCGCACCCACCAGAATGCGGTTCGCGCCAGCCGAATCT
>NZ_JAWIRU010000021.1:75875-85531 GCF_036320025.1 Stenotrophomonas sp. SMYL86 | reverse complement strand
TCGACGTTCGTGTGCGGGATGGGGATCGCTCGACTCGTCTGTCGGCTAGTATCCGCAGATGCATGCTTGACGGTCCCTCCACCCTGGCTCCTACATACCTCGTAGGAGCCGGGAGGAACATACAAGCCGGGAGGAACATACAAGATGCTCGACCGCTTTGCGCGAACGGCAGTCGAGCAAGCTCGACTCTACAAAGGCCCGCGTGCAGCATGACGGCCGGTAGCACCAGGCAGGCTCCGCCGGACATGGCCCGGCGCTACCAACAAGAAACCCCGGCGCTGGCCGGGGTTTCTTGTTGCGACAGAACTGACCGGTTCGATCAGAAGTTCATGTCGAAGGCGACTTCGCCCTGCACGCCGACCTGGTAGGCCGAGACGCGGCGTTCGAAGAAGTTGGTCAGCTCCTGCACGTCCTGCAGCTCCATGAACGGCAGCGGGTTGCGCACGTTGTACTTCTTTTCCATGCCCAGCTTGGCGAAGTGCTGGTCGGCACAGTGCTGCAGGTACTGGCGCATGTCGCGGGTCGAGATGCCGGCCACGCCGCCGGACAACACGTCCTCGGCGAACTGCACTTCGCATTCGATGGCTTCGGCCAGCATGTCGTAGACCTGCTGCTTCATCTCGTCGTCGAACAGGTCCGGTTCTTCCTCACGCACCACGCGCACCGACTCGAACGCGAACTCCATGTGCGCGCTCTCGTCGCGGAACACCCAGTTGGTGCCTGAGGCCAGGCCCGGCAGCAGGCCGCGCGAACGGAAGTAGTACACGTAGGCGAAGGCAGCAAAGAAGAACAGGCCTTCGATGCACGCAGCGAAGCAGATCTGGTTGAGCAGGAACTGGCGGCGCTCGGCACGGGTCTCGATGCGCTTCAGGTCCTGGATCGAGTCGATCCACTTGAAGCAGAAGTCGGCCTTCTTCTTGATCGAGTCGATGTTCTCCACCGCGGCGAAGGCTTTGACGCGCTCTTCCGGATCCGGCAGGTAGTTGTCGAGCAGGGTCAGGTAGAACTGCACGTGCAGCGCTTCTTCGTACAGCTGGCGCGACAGGTACATGCGCGCTTCGGGCGCGTTCAAGTGCTGGTACAGGTTCAGCACCAGGTTGTTGGACACGATCGAGTCGCCGGTGGCAAAGAACGCGACCAGGCGGTGGATCAGATGGCGCTCACCCGGCGACATCTTGCTGTGCAGATCGGTGATGTCGATCTGGAAGTTGATCTCTTCCACCGTCCAGGTGTTCTTGATCGCGTTCCGGTACATGTCATAGAACTGCGGGTAGCGCATCGGGCGCAGGGTCAGTTCAAAACCGGGATCGAGCAGCATCTGCTTGGGCTTGTCGGCCATGGGTGTTTCCTTGTCTTCTCGGGTCAAAACGCCGGGCATGGCCGGCTTTTTGTGTGTTTTTTCCTGCGCGCGCCCCCGCCCCCCCCCCCACCGCGGGGGCCCCCCCCCCCCCCCCCCACGGCCGCTTTTATTGGCAGGCCTCGCAGGCTTCCGGGTTTTCCAGCGAGCAGGCGATGGCTTCGTCCGGGCTGAACACCTTGGCCGGGGCTGCGCTGCTGACCGTGGTCTTGGCGATCTTGGTGGCCGGGCGCGAACGCAGGTAGTAGGTGGTCTTGATGCCCTGCTTCCAGGCGTACATGTACATGGAGGACATCGCGCCGATGTTCGGGCTTTCCATGAACAGGTTGAGCGAGGCCGACTGGTCGATGAAGGCACCACGCTCGGCGGCCATGTCGATCAGCGAACGCATCGGCAGTTCCCACGCGGTGCGGTAGACCTCGCGCAGCGTTTCCGGAATCTGTGCCACGCCGGCGATGGAGCCTTCGGCCAGCTTGATGGCGTCGCGCATGTCGGCGGTCCACAGGCCCAGCTTCTTCAGCTCGTTCACCAGGTAGCGGTTGACCTGCAGGAAGTCACCGGACAGGGTCTCGCGCTTGAACAGGTTGGACACCTGCGGCTCGACGCACTCGTAGCAGCCGGCGATCGAGGCGATGGTGGCGGTCGGCGCGATCGCGATCATCAGCGAGTTGCGCAGGCCATGCTCCTTGATGCGGGCACGCAGGGCATCCCAGCGCGCGGTGTCTTCCGGCACCACGTTCCAGGCGTCGAACTGCAGTTCGCCACCGGCGGCGCGGGTGTCGTTGAACGACGGGTGCTTGCCGCGTTCCTGGGCCAGCTCGCAAGAGGTTTCCAGCGCGTGGAAGTAGATTGCTTCGGCGATCTTCTTCGACAGGGCGCGGGCTTCGGCGCTGTCGAACGGCAGGCGCTTGCGGAAGAACACGTCCTGCAGGCCCATGCAGCCCAGGCCGACCGGACGCCAGCGCAGGTTGGCGCGGCGGGCGGTTTCGATCGGGTAGAAGTTCAGGTCGATGACGCGGTCGAGCTGGCGCACGGCCAGGCGCACGGTCTCGGCCAGCTTCTCGAAGTCGAACTCGTTGTGCTCGTCGAAGTGGTTGCCCAGGTTGATCGAACCCAGGTTGCACACCGCGGTTTCATCGTTGGAGGTGACTTCCAGGATTTCGGTGCACAGGTTCGACAGGTGGATCACGTTGCCCGGACGCAGGGTCTGGTTGCTGGCGCGGTTGCACTTGTCCTTGAAGGTCATCCAGCCGTTGCCGGTCTCGGCCAGCGTACGCATCATGCGGGCGTACAGCTTGCGCGCGGAGATGGTGCGGTTGGCCTTGCCCTGGGCTTCGGCCTGCAGGTAGGCCTGCTCGAAGGCTTCGCCGAACAGGTCGGTGAACTCCGGCACGACGCGCGGATCGAACAGCGACCATTCCTGGTCGGCCTCGACGCGCTTCATGAACAGGTCCGGCACCCAGTTGGCCAGGTTCAGGTTGTGCGCACGGCGGGCTTCGTCACCGGTGTTGTCACGCAGCTCGAGGAAGTCCTCGACGTCGGCGTGCCAGGTTTCCAGGTAGACGCAGGCTGCGCCCTTGCGCTTGCCGCCCTGGTTCACCGCGGCCACGGACGAATCCATGGTCTTCAGCCACGGCACGATGCCGTTGGAGTGGCCGTTGGTCGACTTGATCAGCGAACCACGCGAACGCACGCGGGTGTAGCTGACGCCGATGCCGCCGGAGAACTTCGACAGCTGGGCGATGTCGCCGTACTTGGAATAGATCGACTCCAGCGAGTCCTGCGGCGAATCCAGCAGGAAGCACGAGGACAGCTGCTCGTGGGTGGTGCCGGAATTGAACAGGGTCGGGCTGGACGGCAGGTAGTCCAGGTTGCCCATGCGCTTGTACAGCGCCAGGGTCTCGGATACATCCTCGCTCAGCGCGCTGGCAATGCGCAGGAAGAACTGCTGCGGGGTCTCGATCACCTTGCGGGTGTGCGGATGGCGCAGCAGGTAACGGTCGTACAGGGTACGCAGGCCGAAGTAATCGAAGTTCAGGTCCAGCGAGATGTCGATGGCATCGTTGAGCTTGCGCGCGTTGGTCTGCACGAAGTTCAGCAGGCGGTCGTTGATCAGGCCGACTTCATGGCCACGGCTGACCGACTGCGAGAAGGCGTAGATTTCCTGGCCCGAGACTTCCTTGGCGATGTAGTTGGCCAGCAGGCGCGCAGCGAGGCGGCCGTACTCGGGCTCTTCACCGATCAGCAGGGCGGCGGTGCGGATGGACAGTTCGTCCAGCTCGCGGGTGGTGGCGCCGTTGTACAGGCCGGAAATGGTGCGGGTGGCCACGCGCATCGGATCGACGGCGTGCAGGCCTTCGGAGGAACGCTGCACCGCGCGCACGATCTTGTTCAGGTCCACCAGTTCGGTCGTGCCATTGCGCTTGGTCACACTCATCGCGTTGGCCGTCGGCGGCGACGTCAACAGGAATTCGCTTTCCTTCTCGATGGTGGCGCTGGATTCGGTGGTCACGGCGTGTGTCCTCTTGGCGTGATTGGTGGGTGCTCGATGCATCGGGTGACGCAGCCCGGGACATGACAGCCCAGGATGGCAGGACGGCGTCGCAGGGGATGAGACCCTGCGCCTGCCACTGCCGTTGACGATCGCGGATGGGTACCCCGGGCACCCCCTGGAATTGGGGTTGCTGCGACCGACGGCCACAAGATAGTGGGGGTAATGGGGTCCGTCAACGCCAAATGTAGTGAAATTCGGCAATCCCTTGCGCCGCAAGGATCGTGCCATCGGCGCCCGGATCAGACGCTTCAGACCTGCCGGAACGGGCTGCGCAGTCAAGCCCGAAAGGCGTCATCGCGGTGGTACAACGCACCGCGAAAACGGAACAATGACAGCTTCACATGACAGTGATGAAACTGGCTAGGGACAACCCTGTGGATAGCTGGTGGGCAGCCGGTGGGAATCCGGTGGACGGGTGACTTCCGGCCGGTGACGCCCGCGCGCTGGCAGCGGATGCTGGCCGCTCGCTCCCGGAAAAGGATGCTCCGATGCACCTGCGGTTGCCCGCGCTGGCCCTGCTGCCTGCCCTGTTCATTGCCCCGGCGCTGGCCGCCGAAGGGCCGGACCTGCGTTCGGACCAGTGCGGCATCCATACCGACTACGACGTGCTGGTGGACAGCGGCGGCATCTGGCTGCGGCATGGCCCGCAGGCGCCGCACGAGGTGGTGTTCCACGATGGCGTGCTGAGCCTGGACGACACGATCGTGCCGGTCAGCGAGGCCGACGCCGCCCGCCTGCGGCAGATGGAGGCTGGGGCGCGGCAGCTGATGCCGGCGGCCACCGCGCTGGCCCATGAAGTGAGTGGGCTGAGCTTCGACGTGCTCGACGGGGTCTATGAAAGCCTCACCGGTACCGCCAACAGCCGCAAGGTCCGGCGCCTGCGCCGGCAGGCCGATGACTGGATCGGCGGCACGCTGGGCAAGGGTTACTGGGAACAGGCAGTGTTCGGGCCGGGCTTCGAGGCCAAGGTGCAGGACATGGCCGAGTCGCTGTCCGCGTCCATCGCCCGCAGCGTGCTGTGGCAGGTGTTCACCGGTCGCAGCGATGCGATGGAGGAACGCGCCGACCGCCTGGACGCGCAGATGGAACAGCAGCTGGAAGGCCGCGCCGAGCGCATCGAGGCCCGCGCGCAGGCGCTGTGCCCGCTGGTGCAGTCGCTGGCAGACGCCCACGACGCGCTGGAGGTGCGCTACCAGGGCCAGCCACTGCGGCTGCTGGAGCGCGGCGAGAGCGTACGGGTAGAGCACGGCGATGGCTCGGGCCTGCATGTGTCGGCCGGGCCGGATGAGCGGCCGCGTGGGAACGCCGTGGCGCCGACCCGGTAACCGCGCGGCGGATGCCGGCCAGCGGCCGGCACTACCGGAACCCTGGCCGGCAACGCATTTACCTGGGTGGCGCCCTCACGCCCGGTGCGGGGTACCCAGGTACTCGGCGCTCTGCATCTCGATCAGGCGCGAGGCGGTGCGCTCGAACGCGCCCTGCAGGCGCTGGCCGGTGTACAGCTCGATCGGCGAGGTACTGGCGGTGCAGACCAAGTTGACGTGGCGGTCGTACAGTTCGTCGATCAGGTTGACGAAGCGGCGCGCGGCATCTTCGTTCAGGCGATCGAAGGCAGGAATGCCGCCCAGCAGCACGGTGTTGAACTCGTGGGCGATCTCGATGTAATCCGACGGGCCACGCGGGCCTTCGCACAACGCGGCGAAATCGAACCAGGCAATGCTCTTGCCACGGCCGCGCACCGGGATCTTGCGGCCTTCGATCTCGATGTTGCCGGGCTTGGCCGGCTGGCCGCCGCTCAGTTCGTTCCAACGCGTGGCCAGCCACTCATCACTATCGGCGGCCAGCGGTGCGCGGTACACCGGCGAGCGGGTCAGCGCGCGCATCCGGTAATCCTCGGTGCCCTCGGCGTACAGCTCCACGCAGAAGCGCTGCAGCAGGCCGATGGCCGGCAGGAAGCTCTCGCGCTGCAGGCCGTTGAGGTACAGGTTCTCCACCGCCGTGTTGGAGGTGGTCACCAGGGTCACGCCTTCGGCGAACAGGCGCTCCAGCAGCCGTGCCAGCAGCATCGCGTCGCCGATGTCGGTGACGAAGAATTCGTCCAGCACCAGCACCCGCAGGTTGCTGCGCCATTCCTGGGCGATCTTCGCCAGCGGGTCGCTCTGCCCCTGGTGCTCGCGCAGGCGCTCGTGGACGCTGCGCATGAAGCGGTGGAAATGCGTGCGGTACTTCTGTTTGATCGGCAGGCCGTCGTAGAACAGGTCGACCAGGAAGGTCTTGCCACGGCCGACGCCGCCCCAGAAGTACAGACCCTTCACCGGCTCGGGCTTCTTCCAGAACGAGGACAGGCGGTCCAGCCAGCCGTCTTCGGCGCTGTCGACCAGGCCCAGGTGGATGCGGTCCAGTTCGGCCAGCGCTGCGTGCTGGGCCGGGTCGTTCTGCCAGTCGCCACGGGCAACCCCTTCCGCGTACCGCTGCGACGGGGTCAGCTCGGTTGCACTCATGCCGCTGCGCCCAGCCAGTGCTTGACGCCGTGGGTCAGCGCGCCGCGCAGGTCGATCAGCTTGCGGTGGAAGAAATGGCTGGTCTCGGGCATGCGCACCAGCTCATGCGGGACGTCCAGCGTGTCCAGCCACTGGTAGACGGCCTGCGGGTCGACGATCTCGTCCTGCTCGCCCTGGATCACCAGCCAGCGGGCCGGCGGCGCGATGCCATCGAAATCCCAGCGGCCGGCCGGCGGTGCGATCGAGATCAGCGCTTCCGGCTGCAGCGCGGCAGCCGCCTTCAGCGATACGAACGAGCCGAAGCTGAAACCGGCCAGCCACAGACGGTCGTCGGGGCGCTGGCTCTGCACCCAGGCGGCGACGGTCTTCAGGTCATCCTGCTCGCCCACGCCGTGGTCGAACTCACCGGCCGACGCGCCGACGCTGCGGAAGTTGAAGCGCACCGTGGTGATGCCCAGCTCGCGCAGGGTGGTGGCGGTCATGGTGACCACCTTGTTGTGCAGGGTGCCGCCTTCGGTGGACAGCGGATGGCAGATGATGGCCACGATCGGCTGCGCCGGCACATCGGCCTTGGGCAGGTCGACGACCACTTCCAGCGGGCCGGCCGGGCCGGCCAGTTCGAGGCAGGCGGTTTCGCCGGGGGCGACGGGGAACGAAGGCTTGTGCATGGCACCATGATACCGTCCCCTGCCCCTGCCCTGTGCCCGCCCCATGCTCTACCTGTCCTTGGCCGTGATCTGCAGCGTGCTGGTTTCGGTGTTGTTGAAGGTGGCCGGACGCCGCCAGCTGGATGTTTCGCAGATGGTCACCTGGAACTATCTGGTGGCGGCAACGCTCACCGCCGTGGTGCTGCAGCCGCCGCTGGACGCACTGCGCGCGCCACATGCCCCGTGGCTGTCGCTGCTGGCACTGGCGGTGGTGCTGCCATCGATCTTCCTGGTGCTGGGCCGCGCGGTGGCGGTGGCCGGCATCGTCCGCAGCGACGTGGCGCAGCGCTTGTCGTTGCTGCTGTCTTTGGCCGCCGCCTTCCTGTTCTTCGGCCAGACTGCGACGCCGTGGAAGCTCGCCGGTCTCGGCCTGGGCCTGCTGGCGATGGTGGCGATCAGCCTGCGCCCGCGCGGCCCGGCGGTGGCGTCCTCACCCGGCGGCTGGGGCTGGCTGCTGGGCGTCTGGGCCGGGTTCGCGGTGGTCGACGTGCTGCTCAAGCAGGTGGCGCTGTCCGGCACGCCGTCGATGGCGGCGGTGCTGGCCAGCTTCAGCGTGGCCTTCGTGCTGATGCTGGCACTTCAGCTGTGGCGGCACGCCAGTGGCCGCAGCCGATTGGCCTGGCGCAACCTCGGTGCGGGCGCGCTGCTGGGCCTGCTCAACGGCGGCAACATTCTTTTCTATGTGCACGCGCATCAGTCCATGCCGGAGAGCCCGGCCACCGTGTTCGCCGGCATGAACATCGGCGTGGTGGTGCTGGGCGCGCTGGTGGGCGTGTTCGCCTTCGGCGAGGCCACCACGAAGTGGAACCGCGCCGGGCTGGCGCTGGCGGTGCTGGCGATTGGATTGATCGCCTGGGGCTGAGCCCGGCCTCGGGGTCAGAGCCCATTCCGTTGGAATGGGATCCGACCCGGCGCTGGGCGTTATTTATCGAAACCCAGCAGCAGCGGATCGTGGTCGGAACTGCGCCACGGGCCCTGCACGTTGCGGCCCTGGTAGCCGCTGGCGTCCTGTTCGTCGGCATTGCTGTGCCACTCGGCGGCACCGCGCAGGCGCTGGGCCATGCCCGGGCTCAGCAGCGCATGGTCGAGGCGGCCGGTATAGCCGTTGTAGACGTAGCTGTAAGGATGCTCGACCTGGGCGACCTTGAATGCGTCCTGCCAGCCCAGGTCATGCAGGGTGCGGATCGGGTCTTCCATCGCGTAGGCGTTGAAATCGCCCAGCAGCACCACGTCCTTCACCTTCAGGCGGCCAGCTTCGGCCTGCACCCACTGGTTCAACTGCTTTGCCGATTCCACCCGGGTGGCATTCCAGCAACCCTGGCCATCGTTGCGGTCGGCATCGCCGCCGTTGGCATCACGGCAGCCCTTGGACTTGAAATGGTTGGCGACCACCATGAACGGTGCGCCCTTGCCCTGGAAGGCCTGCGCCAGCGGTGCGCGGCTGTGTTCGGCGAACGGACCGTCGGTTCTGGTCAACGGCTTGCCCAGCGGCTTGAACGCGCTCCTGCGATAGATGATGCCAACCCGGATCGGGTTGCTGCCCGGCCCCTCGCCGGCATCGACGAAGGCCCACTGCTTGTCGGCGGCAAGACCGGCGTTGAGGGCGCTGACCAGTTCGGCGATGGCCGACTGCGGGCCATAGCCATCGTTTTCCAGTTCCATCAACGCGGCGATGTCGGCACCGAGCGCGTTGACCGTGGCCACCAGCTTGCCGACCTGCGCCTTGTGCTCTTCCAGCGTGCGCGCGCCGCGCAGGGTCGGGAAGCCACCGCCCTGGCCATCGCCATTGAAGAAGTTCTCCAGGTTGAATGCAGCGATATGCAGGCTGCCCGGCACCGTCGGCACCGCCGGACGCTTCAGCTCGGGCAACGTGAGTGCACCCTCGACCTGCAGGCGCGGACGGCCCTGTGCGTCCACGTGCACGACACCTTCCACATTGCGCAGCTGCATGCCGGTGCGCAGCACCGGGTTGGCTGGCAGGTAGGCCACGCTGGCCGGGTCGCGGGCTTCGCTGCCGTCGTCCAGCAGCAGGCGGCGGCGCTGGTTGTCGGCCATCACCTGCTCATAGCCGGCAGTACCCGGCGCGGCCACTTCGGTCGGCTGCCAGAGGCGGCCATCGAAGGCCACGGTGAGCTGCCCAAAGCGCTCCAGGCCATCGGTGCCGGCCAGGGTGAGCGGTGCGGCGATGCGCACGCGCTGGCCATCCAGCGCACGCCAGTCGGCCGGCGCGGTGGTCAGCACCACGGTGGCGCTGCTGCGCGCGGCGGACGGCGACGCGACCGGTGCGGCCTGCGGCTGGGCCTGGGCAAAGGCGCCGGCCGGCAGCAGCAGGGACAGGGCAAGGACGAGGGAACGGCGGCGCATCGACGGGCGACTCCATGGAAGAGGCGCACAGACTAACCCTGAAATACGAAACCCCGCCTGCGGGCAGGGTTTTGACCTTGGTGGGCAAAGCCTGGGGAGTGCCGGCCGCTGGCCGGCAACCTCATGACCTTCAAGCCATGCGTGGTTGCCGGCCAGCGGCCGACACTACCGGT
>NZ_JAWIRU010000021.1:42358-75865 GCF_036320025.1 Stenotrophomonas sp. SMYL86 | reverse complement strand
GTGGCCCCCGGCGGGGGGCGCCCCGCGGGCGGCCCCCACACCTAAGCCACTCCCCGCGCGGGGGGGCCCCCGCCCCCCCCCCGACACTACCGGTTACTTCAGGTTGCCCAGCATCCAGTCCACGGTGGCGTGGATCTGTTCCTCGGTCAGCGCCGGGTTGCCGCCCTTGGGCGGCATGATGCCGCCATCCGGACCGGTATAGCCCTCGATGGCGTGCTTGTAGAGAGTGTCCTTGCCCTGTGCGATGCGCTTGTCCCAGTGCGAATGGTCCAGCGTCGGCGCCATGCCCACGCCGGTGGTGTGGCAGGCGGTGCACAGGTTGTCGAAGATGACCTTGCCGTCCTTGGTGCCGCCGTAGGCCACCTGCGAGGCGGCCTTGGCCAGCGCGGCGGCCTTGGCCGCAGCCTGCGCGGCGGCGCCGGTGCTGCCGGCATAGACCGCGCCGGTGGGCGAGATGCGCTGTTCGGTGCGCTTGGCCGCGGTCGGCGACACCTCGGGCGGAATCCGGGTGTGGATGTAAGCGGCAAGGAGGATGAGGCCGAGGGTGATGGTCGCCAGCAGCGCGATCACCATGGAGAAGCGTTTCAGGAACTCCAGATCGTAATTCCGCACTCTTCGTTACCCCTGGCTGATAGTCGTTGGACCACGGCTGAGCGACTGCGTGATGGACCGAGTATAGAACGCGCTTTGCGTGCGACAACAGGCGTCACTGCTGGTGCGGCGCAGCATTCGGACCCGGTAGTGCCGGCCGCTGCCCGGCATCGCCAGCCCGCCGGATGGATCGTGCTGAAGCCGGCCAGCGACCGGCTCTACCGGATTACCGGGCGCCGATCGCGCGCAGGCAGAAGCTGCAGATCGCATCCACCAGTGCGTCTTCGTCGCGGTGTGCTTCGCGGCTGGGCGCGGTCGGGCCGACCATCGCCTCGGTGAAGGCGCCGACGAGGCAGGCGGCGGCCACATGCGCGTCCTGCGCCGGCAGCTCACCGGCGGCCACGCCCTCCTCCACCAGCCGCAGGAACACGTCGCCGAAGGCACGACGACCACGCATGCGCTCGGCTTCCACGTCCGGGTCGACCGGTTCGACGATGAAGGCATGCGCCAGCCCCGGCCCGGCCAGGGCGCGGCGGACGAAGGCGGTGATCGCCAACCGCAGGCGCTCGCTGGCCACCTCCGGGCCGCTGGCGATGCGCTCCATGATCGCGACCTCGTGGGCCACCGCGGCGTTGAGCACCTCCACGAACAGCTCGGCCTTGGACGGGAAGTGCCGGTAGATCAGGCCGGTGGACACCCCCGCCTGGGTCGCCACGGCGGTCACCGGGGCATTGCGCCAGCCCCCGGTGGCGACCAGCTCACGGGTGGCCAGCAGGATCCGTTCACGGGCCCCGGCCAGGCGTTCTTCCATCAGTGCAGAGCGTTTGTAGGCCATGTTTTGATTCTAGTTTCAATTTTTGAATTTGTATTCACTTCTTACCCGAACCCCGCTACGCTGGGGTCCAATCGCCCGTGCGGGCAGCGGTCCTGCAGACCGCCGCCCGCTCCCCCGCCGGGTGCGTCCATTTCCTGCCATCCCGCCGTGGAGCCACCACAATGCACGTGCCATCCCTGAACTTCGATCTTGGCGAAGACATCGACCTGCTGCGCCAGAGCGTGGCCCATTTTGCCGCCGCCGAGGTCGCACCGCTGGCCGCCGAGGCCGATGCCAGCAACCAGTTCCCGCTGGCCCTGTGGCCGAAGCTGGGCGAGCAGGGCCTGCTCGGCCTCACCGTGGAAGAAGAATACGGCGGCACCGGCATGGGTTACCTGGCCCATGTGGTGGCGATGGAAGAAATCTCGCGTGCTTCCGGCGGCATCGGCCTGTCCTATGGCGCGCACTCCAACCTGTGCGTGAACCAGCTGCGCAAGAACGGCAACGAAGAACAGAAGCAGCGCTTCCTGCCCGGCCTGTGCAACGGCAGCCTGGTCGGCGCGCTGGCGATGAGCGAGCCGGGTGCCGGTTCGGACGTGGTGTCGATGAAGCTGCGCGCCGACAAGCGCGGTGACCGCTACGTGCTCAACGGCAACAAGATGTGGATCACCAACGGCCCGGACGCCGACGTGCTGGTGGTCTATGCCAAGACCGACATGGAAGCGGGTGCCAAGGGCATCACCGCGTTCCTGGTCGAGAAGGGCATGGAGGGCTTCTCCACCGCGCAGAAGCTGGACAAGCTGGGCATGCGCTCCTCGCCCACCTGCGAGCTGGTGTTCCAGGACTGCGAGATTCCCGAAGAAAACGTGCTGGGCCAGGTCGGTGGTGGCGTGCGCGTGTTGATGTCCGGCCTGGATTACGAGCGCGTGGTCCTTTCTGGTGGCCCGCTGGGCCTGATGGCCGCGGCCATGGACGTGGTGATGCCGTACGTGCATGAGCGCCACCAGTTCGGCGAACCGATCGGCAGCTTCCAGCTGATCCAGGCCAAGATCGCCGACATGTACGTGGGCCTGGGCGCGTGCCGCGCCTACGTCTATGCCGTCGCGCGCGCCTGCGACCAGGGCCGCACCACCCGCCAGGATGCCGCCGGTGCCATTCTGTACGCCGCCGAGAAGGCCACCTGGCTGACCGGCCAGGCGATCCAGATCCTGGGCGGCAACGGCTACATCAACGAGTATCCGACCGGCCGCTTGTGGCGCGACGCCAAGCTGTATGAAATCGGCGCCGGCACCTCGGAGATCCGCCGCATGCTGATCGGCCGCGAACTGTTCCAGCGCACCCTGTAAGGCCAACGCGATGACCGTCCTGAACAGCCAGCTGCAACCGGGCAGCGAAACGTTTGAAAGCAACCGTGCCGCCATGCAGGCCGTGGTCGACGACCTGCATGCCACCCTCGCCCGCACCGCGCTGGGCGGCAGCGAAGCCGCGCGCGCCAAGCACACCGCACGCGGCAAGCTGCTGGTGCGCGACCGCATCGACGCCCTGCTCGATCCCGGCAGCGCCTTCCTGGAAATCGCGCCGCTGGCCGCGCACGGCATGTACGAAGACGCCGTGCCCGCCGCGGGCGTGGTGGCCGGCATCGGCCGCGTCAGCGGCGTGGAATGCGTGATCGTGGCCAACGACGCCACGGTGAAGGGCGGCACCTACTACCCGATGACGGTGAAGAAGCACCTGCGCGCGCAGGAGATCGCCGAGCAGAACCACCTGCCCTGCATCTACCTGGTCGATTCCGGTGGCGCCTTCCTGCCGCTGCAGGACGAGGTGTTCCCCGACCGCGATCATTTCGGCCGCATCTTCTACAACCAAGCCAACCTGTCCGCGCAGGGCATCCCGCAGATTGCCTGCGTGATGGGTAGCTGCACCGCCGGCGGCGCCTATGTGCCGGCGATGAGCGATGAGACGGTGATCGTGCGCGAGCAGGGCACGATCTTCCTCGGCGGCCCACCGCTGGTGAAGGCGGCCACCGGTGAAGTGGTGACGGCCGAGGAACTGGGCGGTGCCGACGTGCACACGCGCATTTCCGGCGTGGCCGACCACATGGCCGACAACGACCTGCAGGCGCTGGCACGGGTGCGCGCGATCATCGCGCAGTTGAACTGGCGCAAGCCGGAACCGGCGATGGCGGTGCAGGCCAACGAGGAACCACTGCTGCCGGCACACGAACTGTACGGGGTGATCCCGGCCGACACGCGCAAGCCCTACGACGTGCGCGAGGTCATCGCGCGCCTGGTCGATGGCTCGCGCTTCGATGAGTTCAAGCCGCGCTACGGCGCAACGCTGGTGACCGGCTTTGCGCATCTGAACGGCTACCCGATCGGCATCATCGCCAACAACGGCATCCTGTTCTCCGAGTCGGCACTGAAGGGCGCGCACTTCATCGAGCTGTGCACCCAGCGCAACATCCCGCTGGTGTTCCTGCAGAACATTACCGGCTTCATGGTCGGCCGCAAGTACGAACAGGGCGGCATCGCCAAGGACGGCGCCAAGCTGGTGATGGCCGTGGCCTGCGCCAAGGTGCCCAAGTTCACCGTGGTCATCGGTGGTTCGTTCGGTGCCGGCAACTACGGCATGTGCGGCCGCGCATACTCGCCGAACTTCCTGTGGATGTGGCCGAACGCGCGCATCGGCGTGATGGGCGGCGAACAGGCCGCCAGCGTGCTGGCCACGGTCAAGCGCGATGGCATCGAAGCCAAGGGCGGCCAGTGGCCGGCAGTGGAGGAAGATGCATTCAAGGCACCTATCCGCGACCAGTTCGAGCAGCAGGGCCATCCGTACTACGCCAGCGCGCGCCTGTGGGATGACGGCGTGATCGATCCGGCCGACACCCGCCGGGTGCTGGCCCTGGCGCTGTCGGCCAGCCTCAACGCCGCCCCGCAGCAGACGCGCTTCGGCGTGTTCCGCATGTAACCCGTGCCATGACCGAGCCTGTTGCCATGTTCACCAAAGTCCTGATCGCCAACCGCGGCGAGATCGCCTGCCGCGTCATCGCCACCTGCCGTCGCCTCGGCATCGCCACCGTGGCGGTGTATTCCGATGCGGACCGCAACGCGCGCCATGTGCGCCTGGCCGACGAAGCCATCCACATTGGTCCGGCCGCCGCACGTGAGAGCTACCTGCGCGGTGATGCCCTGCTCGATGCCGCACGCCGGACCGGCGCGCAGGCGATCCACCCCGGTTATGGCTTCCTGTCCGAGAATGCCGACTTCGCCGACGCCTGCGCCGCCGCCGGCATCACCTTCATCGGCCCACCGGCCAGCGCCATCCGCGCGATGGGTGACAAGAGCGCGGCCAAGGCACTGATGGCCAAGGCCGGTGTGCCGCTGACCCCCGGCTATCACGGCGACCAGCAGGCGCCGGACTTCCTGCGCGCACAGGCCGACGGCATCGGCTACCCGGTGCTGATCAAGGCCAGCGCCGGCGGCGGTGGCAAGGGCATGCGCAAGGTCGAGCGCAGCGAGGACTTCGTCGATGCGCTGGCCAGCTGCCAGCGCGAGGCGGCCTCGGCGTTCGGCAACGACCATGTGCTGGTCGAGAAGTACGTCGAGCGCCCGCGCCATATCGAGATCCAGGTGTTCGGCGACAGCCACGGTGAGGCGGTCTATCTGTTCGAGCGCGACTGCTCGGTGCAGCGCCGCCACCAGAAGGTGCTGGAAGAGGCGCCGGCGCCGGGCATGAGCGCAGAACGTCGTGCTGCAATGGGCAAGGCGGCAGTCGATGCCGCGCGCGCGGTGGGCTACGTCGGTGCCGGCACGGTGGAGTTCATCGCCGGCCCGGACGGCGATTTCTACTTCATGGAAATGAACACCCGCCTGCAGGTCGAGCACCCGGTCACCGAGTACATCACCGGCACCGACCTGGTGGAGTGGCAGCTGCGCGTGGCTTCGGGCCAACCGTTGCCGTTGCGCCAGGAACAGCTGGCCATCCACGGCCACGCAATCGAAGCGCGGCTGTACGCCGAGGATGCCGATCGTGGCTTCCTGCCCTCCACCGGCACCCTGCGCCGCCTGCGCCTGCCGACGCCGTCGGCCAACGTGCGGGTGGATACCGGCGTGGAGGAAGGCGACAGCATCACCCCGTACTACGACCCGATGATCGCCAAGCTGATCGTCTGGGACGTGGACCGCGTTGCCGCGCTGCGCCGCATGAGCCAGGCACTGGCCGACTGCCAGGTGGTGGGCGTGACCACCAATGCCGGCTTCCTGCGCCGCCTGGTGAACACGGATTCGTTCGCGCACGCCAAGCTGGACACCGCGCTGATCGAACGCGAGCAGGTCGCATTGAGTGCGGTGGGCGACAGCGACGACGCGCTGTGGCTGCTGGCCGCGGTGGCCGCGGTGGCGAGCACCGCGCACGCCGGCAGCGACGCGCGCGATCCGCATTCGCCGTGGCAGGCCCAGGACGGCTGGCGCCTTGGCGCATCGGCATCGCGCGTGCTGCCGCTGCAGCAGGGTGAACGCAAGCACACGCTGAAGGTGTGGGCGCAGGCCGATGGTTGGCGCGTGCAGTGCGACGACGCGGCACCGGTGCAGGTGATCGGCACGGTCGATGTGCAGGGCCTGGCGGTGCAGCTGGGCGAACGCCGCTGGTCGCTGCAGCTGCTGCGCGACGGTGACCAGCTGTACCTGTTCGGCGCCGATGGCCAGCACCGCTTCACCCTGCACGATCCGGTGGGCGAATCGGACCACGCCGTGGCCGATGCCGGCAGCCTGCTGGCGCCGATGCCGGGCAGGATCGTCGCGACACTGGTCGCGGCCGGCACCGAGGTCAAGCGCGGCACGCCGCTGGTGGTGCTGGAAGCGATGAAGATGGAGCACACCCTGCAGGCACCGGCAGACGGCACGGTGAAGGGCTACCGCGCCAAGGCCGGCGACCAGGTGGGTGACGGTGCGGTGCTGGTGGACTTCGAAGCGGCGTGAACGATGACGCGCCGGGCCCTAGCGCCCGGCTGCATCGGCATTCCCTGCGCGTGGGTCCGCCCGCGGCCACACGTGGCCATCCGGGTCCAGCTCCGCGGTGATCTTTGTGCCACTGCGCCAGCCCAGCCCGCAGATCGCCAACGCACCTTCGGCCAGCGGCTGCAGGCCAAGCGCACGCCCGGCCTCGGATTCATTGATGGCCGCTGTAACAAAAGCGCCCAGGCCCAGTGCGGTGGCCGACGCATACAGTGCCTGTGAAACATGGCCTGCATCCAGCGTGACAGCGCGGTAGGCCTTGGCATGGTTCCGATACTTCCAGAAGTTGCGCTCGAAGCGGCACACCAGCACCAGCAGCACGTGTGCATCGGCGAACCAATGCTGCCCGGCCAGCAAGCGCTGGCACAGCGACTCCAGGTCCTGTGGCTGTGCCGGCAGCCGGCCCAGCTCGTGCGCCACCGCATGGTAGTGATACAGCCCCGGGGCCATTCCCTCCACGTTGCGTACCAGCAAGTAGGCCTCCAGCGGATGCAGGCTGCCGGCTGAAGGCACGTTCTTCTTCAGGAACCGCACACCTGGATCGGTTTCCACCCCGGCCTGTGCCATCAGCACCTGCTGCAGCACGCGCGCCAGCAGTGGCAACGGCAGCGCACGCGCGCTATCGAAGTTGCGGCAGGTAGCCCGTGCCTGCAGCTGCGACTGCATCGGATCATCCTCGTAGCACGGCAGTGCCTGCGCGCCATGTATACGCGGAGGTGCCTCGGGTGGCGGACTGCCGTAGCTGCGCACCAGATCGCGTGCGGTCACCAGCTGGTGCTGCTCCATGTCCTGCACGCTGTCCACCTCGTCCCAGCACGACTGCTGGTAGTGCAGCGCCGACAGCGGCCACCAGTGGCTGTCGCGCAGGCGCTGCTCGGCAGCGCAGGCCTTGGCGTGGGCCGGATCATCGCTGACCAGCAGGCCCTGCTGCAGCAATGACAGCACCCGACCGCGCGCGTCCGCTGCTTCCGGCAACGGCTGCCACTGTTCGGCACTGCAGGCCAGCAACCAGGCACAGCTTTCCGCGTCGATCACCTGCACCGACGGCAGGTGCGCCGCACGCACCTGCAGGACCGGCTGCAGCTGCACGCCGGTACCACCAGCCAGTAGTTCCTGCAGGTTGAAGGACGGGCGTTCGACCGGCTCGACGAACAAGGTCCGGCAACGACGGAATCTCATCGCAATGGCATCCGAGGGCTGTTCGGGGCGCCGATCATAGCGTGGCGGGTGCACGTACCCATCAACTTCGCGGCGCCACCGCCGATAATTCCATTTTCCCATTCTGCCGGTGCTGATCCCATGTCTGCTTCCCCCCTTTCCGCCGACGTTGTCCAGCAGCTGCTGGAGCGCCTGGCCAGCGATGATGCCTTCCGGTCCGAGTTTGCCAAGGATCCCGGCCTGGCCCTGCTCGCACTAGGTGCGGACGAAGACACCGTGCGTGCCTGCCGTGCATCACTGGCGTCCCTGGGCAGCAAGATGGAGTTCGCCCAGGCCGCGTCACGCATGCGGACTCTGCTTGGGACACGCGCCGCCTTCAATGTGCCGTTCCTGTTCGAGGATGGCTTGCCTGGTCTCCAGCAGGAGTAACGATCAGGGTGCCGCTGCGTCCGGGCTGCTGTGAGAGGCCACGGGACTCTCCATCAATGCCAGCCGCTGCACGTCGTTCACGTTCAACGGCAGCAGTGCGTAGTCGCCGATGTTCTCTGCAAAGGCCAGGCCGGCATGGTGTTGAAGCCAGCGCAGCTGACGCTGCGCTGCATCGTGCTGACCCTGGGATCGCAGCAGATCCAACTGCAGCACGCGCCACTGGAACAAACTTGCCTGGCGCTGCTGCGCCAACAACTGCTGTGCACGCAGCGTTTCTCCAGCGTCCAGGGCCATGCGTGCCTGCAGCAGGTTCCACAGTTCGCGCAGGCGGGGATCGTCGTCGCGTTCGGGCAGCGCCTGCAGCGCGTCCCTTCGCTGCATGACCACCGTTGCCTGGCCGGCGCGCAGCGCATGGTAGGCAGCGGCAAGAGCGATGAATGCGTTGCGCCGTGCCGATGCAGGCTGGCCACGATCGATCGCCGCGAGCGCGCGATCGAGCACCTGCTGGTACTCCTGCCCCGGCACGGAAACGCCTTGCCGTGCACGCCAGGCCAGCGCCTGCAAAGCGAGGATGTCACACATCCCACCTGCGCTGGGGCACTGCGACGCAGCCTGCTGCATGTCGCCCGCAGCTTCAGCGCTGCGACCCTGCATGGTCAGCACGGCAGCCCGCTCCATGCGTGTCCCGGGGCCCAGTGGCCCCATCGCGGTGAACCCGGCGTTGGCCGCTTCGAAGTCGCCAGCCAATGCGGCAATCACCGGCTCCATGCCATCGCCGTTCCAACCCGGGTGCAGCCGCGCACCGCGCAGGGCTGCTTCCGCTGCGGAGGCTTCGCCACGGGCCAATTGGATGCGTGCAACAAACGCCAGCACCAATGCACGGCGCGAATGCTGGCGTCCCAGCAGCGGCTGCGTCGCGGCCAGTGCGCCATCGTAGTCACCCTGCGCGAACTGCACCATCGAGTAGTTCATCCAGCCGGCCGGGTCGTCCGGGTACAACTCGGTCAGCATGCGCCATTTGTCAGCGATGCGTGCAGGCGGTGCCCCTTCGAAATCGGCCGCCCAGGCATCGAGATAGAGCTGGTCGCGCGCGGTCAGGTGCGTACGTTGGCTGACCGCCTTGCGGTACAGCGCCGCGGCCTGCTCCAGATTGCCCTTTGCGTGCTGGATGTTCATCTGCCCGACGTAGGCGAAGGCAAAGGCAGGATCCAGTCGGGTCGCCTGCTCGAAGAACATCAACGCATCGTCATAGCGCGCGGCAGCCGTTGCATCGACGCCCTTGGCATAGGCATGCAGTGCGTCCAGATTGGCGGTAGCCACGGTTGGCAGCGGCCGCTGGTCTGCGCCGACGTCACGAAGCGCTTCGCCAAGGTCGGTACGCAGCGCCGCAACCACGTGATCGGTCGAGGCGAGGATCGAATCCAGCCCGCGACCGTCGGCAAAACGCGTGTAAACGGTCTGTCCGCTACGCGGATCCACGACTTCGACACTGACCCGTACTTTGCCATTGAGCTCCAGCACACTGGGGATCAGTACCGCACGAACTCCGTCACGCAGCGCGACCTCGATGGCCAGCCTGCGGTCCAGCCGCGCCTGCGGCGGCCGCTGCATCAGCTGCAGGGTGTCACGCACCTTCAGCTCGCTGAGGATGTTGACGAAACGCGACTGCCCCAGGCTGATGTACAGCGCCTGCTCCAGGCTGCTGTCCAACTGGGGATAAGCCGTGGCGTTGTGCACCGCCGCCACGATCACCCAGTCGCGTTCGGCGAAGGCGATGGCCGGTGCCGGCCGAAACAGCGTCCACAGCACTCCGCATAGCGCCAGCATGAGTGCCGCCTCGGTCACCAGCGCCGCTGGGCGACGCCACAGCGGCAGATCCCGCCACGCTTTTTCACCCGAGCGCGGGCGACGTAGCGGGGCGCTGCCACGCAATCCCACTTCGAATACTTCCTGGCGTTCGCCGATGCCCTTGAAGCGCCAGCAGCCGTGATCCTTCCAGCGCAGCTCGTCAGCCGCCCAGGGCAGTTCGCTGGCTGCCCGACGTGCCATCTGTTCGGCGGCCGCGGACAGCAGGACCTGTCCAGGCCACGCCAGCTGCATCAGGCGCGCAGCCATGGGCTTGGCCAGGCCTTCCACCTCCACCGGTTTTGCGCCGTGGGCAACGGCCTCGGCACTGTTGTTCCACAGCAGCACGTCACCCACGTGCAGGCCGGCGCGTGCACGCAGAACAACGCCACGTTCGCGCCCCAGTGCATCAACGGCGTTCTGGTAGGAAAGAGCAAAGCCGATGCCATCGATGGGACGTTCGAACAGGATGAACAATCCGTCAGACCGATCGATCAGCTGGCCGTTCCAGCGCTGCTGCAGGCCAAGCACCAGGCGGTCATGCTGCTGGAACAGCTCAGCGGCGGCAATGTCACCGATCCGCTCGACCAGCTGCAGCGAATCGCACAGATCGGTGAACAGCAGAGTCCGCACCTGCGAACTCTGCATCGGGAGAAAATCCGGAATGCCGTCCATTGCCACCTCTGCTGCTCATTGTCCGCTTTCGGAGTCGCCGCCCCAGCGCAGGCAGTTGCCACCATCGCGCTTGGCCTGGTACAGCGCGCGGTCCGCGTTGGCGTACCACTCGCTCCAGCCCGCCTCCGGCGCCAGCAGGCTGGCACCGATGCTGACCAGGCTGACGTGCGGCGTGCCATGACTGCGTTCGAGCAGGCCATGCACCGCGCTGAGGATGAACTCGGCCGCGTGCTGCACGATCTCATGGTTGCCACGGCGCAGGATCAGGCAGAACTCATCGCCGCCGAGGCGGCAGGCCAGGTCCTGTTCGCCGGCCATCGAGCGCAGGATGTTGCCCATGCTCTGCAGTACACGGTCGCCGGCCTGGTGGCCGTGGCGATCATTGATCTGCTTGAAGCGGTCGCAGTCGATCAGCAGCAGTGCCTGCGGAAACCCTTCGCCATCGGCGCGGCATTCCTGCAGGTACAGGGTGAGGCCACGACGGTTGTGCAGCCCGGTCAGTTCATCGGTACGCACCAGTTCACGGGTGTGGGTCAACTGGTGGGTGGTGATGTACAGGTTGTCCAGCGCGGTTTCCAGATCGTGGTTGCGCCGGCGCAGCTGGCTGATCAGCGCCTGCTCGTTGGTCAGCACGCGCATGATCGTACGGCGCAGGAAGTAGGCGACCAGGCCGGGATCGGATTCCACCAGGCGATGGAAGTCGGCCGGGCCCAGCTCCAGTACTTCACAGTCGGCCAGCGCGCGTGCACTGGCGCTGCGCAGGTGATCGCCGACCAGCAGGCCAAGCTCACCGAAGAACTCATGCTGGCCGAGCGTCTTGATCACCAGGTCCTCGCCGAAGTCCAGTTCTATCTGGCCTTGGAGGATCACATACATCCGTTCGCCGCGATGGCCACGCTGGAACAACCACTGTCCGGCATGAAGCTTGCATAGACGGGCATATCTGGCGAACAATGCGACCTCGGCAGCGGACAGCAGCGCGTGCACGATCTCGGCCATCGCCACCCGGGCGATACCTGACGTCACATCACTGTTCTCGGCCGCACCCCTGCCGGTCATTCCCTGCACCCGCCGCCAGCGTCCCCTGGTGAGCCGCGGAGCATAGCACCGCTTTAAAGTGTGCGCCCTATCTCATTTTGACCCGTCTGCCGATCTTGATTGATGTGAAGATCGGTGGTGGCCCGTTCTGGTCACAGGTGTCCGGGCAAAACCCCTGCTGGATCAATCCGATGCTGGGTTTCACAGGCTTTCGGCCAAGTTGCCGGCACGCGGGGGTGCGCCTGATTGACGCTGGCTGCGCGCTGCTCCCTTGCATCGATACAACAACGCCGGCAGGTCCCCCGACCGGCCGGCGTTGTCTGGCCCTTCCCTGGCCACCCTGATCGGATTCCGAAGCTTCGTGCGCCCCGGCCGCGGGCCGCCTCCCGGGGGGGGCCCGGCGGCTCCGGGGGTGCCCGCCCCGCGGCCGGCACTACCGCATCACGCCGCGCGTTCGCTGCGCCCGCCGTGGAACTGCTCTTCCTCGGTGGAGCCGGTCAGCGCAGTGGTCGACGACTGGCCCTGCTGGATCGCCTGGGTCACGGCATCGAAGTAGCCGGTGCCGACCTCGCGCTGGTGCTTGACCGCGGTGAAGCCGCGCTCTGCCGCCTCGAACTCGGCTTCCTGCAACTCGACGAACGCGCTCATCTGGCGGCGCGCGTAGCCGTGGGCCAGATTGAACATGCCGTAGTTCAGCGCATGGAAGCCGGCCAGGGTGATGAACTGGAACTTGTAGCCGTAGCTGCCCAGCTCCTTCTGGAACTTGGCGATCGTGGCGTCGTCCAGGTTCTTCTTCCAGTTGAAGCTGGGCGAGCAGTTGTAGGCCAGCAGCTTGCCCGGGAACTTGGCATGGATCGCCTCGGCGAACTTGCGTGCGAACTCCAGGTCCGGCTTGCCGGTCTCGCACCACACCAGGTCGGCGTAGGGCGCATAGGCCAGGCCACGGCTGATCGCCTGGTTCAGGCCGTTGCGGGTCTTGTAGAAGCCTTCCACCGTGCGCTCGCCGGTGGCGAACGGCTTGTCATTGCCATCGATGTCGCTGGTCAGCAGATCCGCGGCTTCGGCATCGGTACGTGCCACCAGCAGGGTCGGCACGCCCAGCACGTCGGCGGCCAGCCGCGCAGCGTTGAGCTTCTCGATCGCCTCGCGGGTCGGCACCAGCACCTTGCCGCCCATGTGGCCGCACTTCTTCACCGAGGCCAGCTGGTCTTCGAAATGCACGCCGGCGGCACCGGCCTCGATCATCGCCTTCATCAGTTCGAACGCATTGAGCACGCCGCCGAAACCGGCTTCCGCATCGGCCACGATCGGCTGCAGGAAATCGATGTCGTCCTTGCCTTCGGCGTGATGCAGCTGGTCGGCGCGCAGCAGCGTGTTGTTGATGCGCTTGACCACCGCCGGCACCGAATCGGCCGGGTACAGTGACTGGTCCGGGTACATCTGCCCGGCCAGGTTGGCGTCGGCCGCCACCTGCCAGCCGGACAGGTAGATCGCCTTCAGGCCGGCCTTGACCTGCTGCATGGCCTGGTTGCCGGTCAGCGCACCCAGCGCGTTGACGAACTCGCGCTCATGCAGCGACGCCCACAGCTTCTCTGCGCCCAGGCGGGCCAGCGAATGCTCGATGTGGACGGTGCCGCGCAGGCGCACCACGTCGGCGGCGCTGTAGTTGCGCTGGATGCCTTCCCAACGCGGGTTGGTATCCCAGTCGTGCTGGATCTGTTCGGCAGTGGGCAGCTTGCTCATGTCTTTCTCCAGTTCGGTTCGTGCGTGCAGCGGGGAGGGAAACGGCGGGATTGCGGGCAGTCGGTCAGTCGATGCGCGCGTAGGCCGGCAGGGTCAGGAAATCGGTGAGCTCTTCGCTGCGGCTCAGTTCGCCGAGCAGGGCGATGGCCTCGCCGATGCGTGTGCCACCGGGCAGCGCGGCGGTATCGCCCAGCCGTGCCGGCAGCTGCGACAGGGTGGAATCCAGCAGCGCCAGGTCGATCGCAGTGCCATCGTCCAGCTGCTGGCCCGGCGTATGCAGCCACTGCCACAGCTGGCTGCGGCTGATCTCGGCGGTGGCCGCGTCCTCCATCAGATGGTGGATCGGCACGCAGCCGTTGCCATCCAGCCACGCCGCCAGATAGCGCACGCAGACTTCCACGTTGCCCTCAAAGCCGGCACGGGTGATGGTGCCCGGCGGCCGCGCGATCAGTTCGTCGCGGCCAACACGCACATCCTGGCGCAGCACGCTGTGCTGGTTTGCACCGGGCATGTGTTCGTCGAAGATCGCCATCGCCACCGGAATCAGCGCCGGGTGTGCCACCCAGGTACCGTCGTGGCCGGCAGAGACCTCGCGCAGCTTGTCGGCGCGCACACGGGCCATCGCCTGCTCGTTGGCGGCGGCATCGTTGTTGATCGGAATCTGCGCGGCCATGCCGCCCATCGCATGCGCACCACGGCGATGGCAGGTCTGGATCAGCAGCTCCGAATACGCCTTCAGGAACGGCTGGGTCATGGTCACCTGGCCGCGTTCGGGCAGCACGCGGTCGGCATGGCGGCGGAAGGTCTTCAGGTACGAGAAGATGTAATCCCAGCGCCCGCAGTTCAGGCCGACGATGCGGTCACGCAGCGCGTGCAGGATCTCGTCCATCTCGAACACCGCCGGCAGCGTTTCGATCAGCACGGTCACCTTGATCTGGCCGTGCGGCAGGCCGAGCATGCCTTCGATGTGCGACAGCGCGGTCTCCCACAGCGCCGCCTCTTCCATGCTCTGCAGCTTGGGCAGGTAGAAGTACGGGCCGCGATCCTTGGCCTGCAGGGTGCGGGCGTTGTGGAAGGCGAACACCGCCGCATCGAACAGGCCACCAGCGATGAACTGGCCATCGATGCGCACGTGCTTCTCGTCCAGGTGCCAGCCGCGCGGGCGTACGATCAGCACCGCCTGTTCGTCGAACGGGCGCAAGGTGTAGTGCTTGCCGGCCTTCCCGTTGGATGCCGGTGCGGTGTACTCGAGATCGCCACGCACCGCGGCGGCCAGCGACTGCTGCCCGGCCAGCAGGTTGCGCCAGGTCGGCGAGGTCGAATCCTCGAAGTCGGCCATGAACACCTTGGCGCCGGAGTTCAGCGCGTTGATGACCATCTTCGGGTCGGTCGGGCCGGTGATCTCGACGCGGCGGTCCTGCAGCGCGGCCGGCAGCGGGGCAACACGCCAGTCGCCGCTGCGGATCGCGGTGGTGTCTTCGCGGAAGTCCGGCAGGCCGCCCTGGTCGAAGAACGCCTGACGCTCCCGACGGGCCTGCAGCCGTGCCTGCCGGCCCGGTTCCACCGCGCGGTGCAGCGACACCAGCAGGGCCAGCAGCGGCGCCGGCAGCAGGGTGTCCTGGCCGGCCACGCGGGTCGCCAGGGCGATACCGGGGGTGGCCTTGGCGGCGGGGGTGGGAACAGCGGAAGCGACGGCAGACATGGGGCGACTCCAGCGGTGGGGGAACGTCTCCACGGTGCCGCCGGGATCGAGTATTTGGCAAAACAGTTTTTGCAATGCTCTACATAAATTGTGCTAATACTTGTGACGCCATGACCACGCGCCCTTCGCCAAGTCCTCGTTTTTCCTACAAATCCGACCGGTTGAAACCGCTGCGCGCGTTCTGCCAGACCGTGCGCCTGGGCTCGGTCTCACGGGCGGCTGAGGCGCTTTTCGTCAGCCAGCCGGCCATCAGCCTGCAGTTGCAGGCCTTGGAGCGAGAGCTGGGGGTGCCGTTGTTCGAGCGCAGCGGGCGCCGCCTGGTGCCCAGCCGCGAGGGCCAGCTGCTGTACGAGATGGCACAGCCACTGGTAGAGAGCCTGGACGGGCTGGAGGCGCGCTTCCGCGACAAGGTGCGCGGCCTGGACGCGGGCGAGCTGAACATCGCCGCCAACAGCTCGACCATCCTGTACTTGCTGCCGAAGATCGTCGAACGCTTCCGCCTGCACCATCCCGACGTGCGCCTGACCCTGCACAACGCGATCAGTGCCGACGGCACCGACCTGCTACGCGAGGACGCGGCCGACCTGGCGATCGGTTCGATGACAGACGTGCCGGCCGACCTCAGCTACGCCCCGGCCTACCGCTTCGAGCAGGTGCTGATCGCGCCGCACGACCATCCGCTGGCCAGTGGCGGCGAGCTGGAGCTGGCCGACATCGCGCGCTATCCGCTGGTGCTGCCGCCGAAGCGGCAGATCACCTACCGCCTGGTGGACCAGGTGTTCCAGCGCCACCGCATCGCCTACACCGTGGCATTGGAAGTGGGTGGCTGGGAGGTGATCAAGCAGTACGTGGCGATGGGCATGGGCATTTCCATCGTGCCGGCGCTGTGCCTGAACGAGGCTGACCGCGAGCGGTTGGCGGCGCGGTCGATGAAACGCTGGTTCCCGGAACGCAGTTACGGGGTGATCGTGCGGCGTGGCAAGGCGTTGTCGGCGCAGGCGCGGGCGTTCATCGAGCTGATCCAGCCGGAGTTGTTCAGCCCGCGCGATTACGACCAGAGCGGGCATTCCGAGCGGTGAGGGGTGTTCGGCAGGGCTGCGCCCTGCACCTGCCGAAGCAACGGCAACTGCAACGTCAAAAGCCGGACTTCCGTGAGATGGCGGGGTCGGATCCCGTTGCTGCGCAACGGGCTCTGACCCCATTTCCGGCTGGCGATGAATAAACTGGCCCCATGTCCATCGAACTCCGCCATCTGCGTTACTTCCTTGCCGTTGCCGATACGCTGCACTTCGGACAGGCGGCGGAGCGGCTGGGCATGTCGCAGCCGCCGCTCAGCCAGCAGATCCGCCAGCTGGAAGACCTGATTGGTGCGCGCCTGTTCGTGCGCAGCCATCGCCGCGTGCAGCTCACTGCCGCAGGTGAGCTGCTGCAGGAACGTGCACGCGCCATCGTGCTGCAGGTCGAGTCTGCGGTGGACGAGGTGCAGCGCGCGCAGCGCGGCGAGCAGGGTGAGCTGCGTATCGGGCTGACCCGCGCCACGCCGCTGTCACCGCAGATTCCGCGTTCAATCCTGCGCTACCGCCAGCAGTACCCGCAGGTGCGGCTGCAGCTGAGCGAGATGAACACGCTGCAGCAGATCGATGCGCTGCTCGACGGCAGCCTGGACGTGGGCATCATCCGCAAGCGCGCGCTGCCACCAGAACTGGTGGCGCACAGCCTGTTCGTCGACCCGCTGGCGCTGATCGTGCATGCCGACCACCCTGCCCTGCGCAGGCTGTCGAAGCAGGGCACGCTGTCGCTGCGCGATTTCGCGCAGGGGCCGTTCGTGGCATTCCGCCGCAGCGCCGGTGCGGGCATCCATGACCACATGATCGCGTTGTGCGCGGCCGCCGGGTTCACTCCGCGCATCGTGCAGGAAGCCGGTGAGGCATCGACATTGATCAGTCTTGCGGCTGCCGGTCTGGGTGCGGCAATCCTGCCGTCGTCGTGCGACCACATCCGGGTGGAAGGCGCGCGCTTCGTAGCGCTGGCCGATGCCGGTGCGCATTCGGAAGTGCAGCTGGCCTGGCGCCGCGAGGGTGTGACGCCGCTTATCCGCAACTTCGCCGGGCTGTTGCGTGAGGCGTTCGCCGAAGGGTGAGGGGAACCCACCCGGTAGCGGCCAACCTTGGTTGGCCCACGGCCACAGCGCCGACCAAGGTCGGCATCTACCAGAGCGCGGGGCGTTCGCCGAAGGGTGAGATGCAACCCACCCGGTAGCGGCCAACCTTGGTTGGCCCACGGCCACGGCGCCGACCAAGGTCGGCATCTACCAGAGCAGGATCACGCCGTCACCGGCTGCGGGGCGCGCTGCTGCAGCGCCCAGACAATGCCACCGCCGATCAGGGTCAGCACGGCGGCGAACAGGCACACGCCCAGCCAGTCCCACGCTGCATAGGCCAGGCCACCCATACCACCGAGCACGCTCGAACCCAGGTAGTAGGCGAACAGGTACAGCGCCGAGGCTTCGGCGCGCATCGCACCGGCGCGGCTGCCGACCCAGCTGCTGGCCACGGAGTGACCGCCGAAGAAGCCGAACGTCACCAGCGCGATACCGAGTGCCATCGTGCTCAGCCACGGCATCGCCAACAGCACGATGCCGGCACCAATCAGTGCGAACGAGATCGACAGGATGCGCCCGCGCCCGTAACGCGTCGCCTGCTGGCCCATCCACGCTGAACTGAAGGTGCCCACCAGGTACACGCTGAAGATCAGCCCGACCACGGTCTGGCTGAGGTGGTACGGCGGCGCCAGCAGGTGATACCCGAGGTAGTTGTAGAGGGTGACGAACACGCCCATCAGCACGAACGAGGTGGCGAACAGCCACGGCAGGCCCGGGTCGGCGAACAGCGTGCGCCAGCGTGATGGCAACTGGCGCAGGCCGCCGCGACGTGCATGGAAGTGCCGCGACGGTGGCAGCTGCAGCCACAACAGCACGGTACTGGCGATGGCGATGATCGAAACCACGCCGATGCCCCATCGCCAGCCCCAATGGTCGGCGATGATGCCGGCCAGCAGGCGCCCGCTCATGCCACCGATGGCGTTGCCGCCGATGTACAGGCCCATCGCCAGGCCCAGCGCGCGGCTGTCCATTTCCTCGACAAGGTAGGTCATCGCCACTGCCGGCACGCCGCTCAACGCCAGGCCGAGCAGGGTGCGCAGCACCAGCAGCGTGGTCCAGTCATCCACCAGCGCCGTGCACAGCGACAGCGTGGCCGAGGCCAGCAGCGCGGCGATCATCATCGGGCGACGGCCAACCGCGTCGGAGAGCAGGCCGGCCAGCAGCATCGCCACCGCCAGCGTGCCGGTGGTCAACGACAGCGACATCGCGCTGCCGGCGGCGGACACGCCGAAATGACGGCTGAACTCCGGCAGCAGCGGCTGCACCGTGTAGAGCAGGCCGAAGGTGGAGAAACCGGCCAGGAACAACGCGAGCGCGGTGCGGCGGAAGGCCGGTGTGCCCTGCTGGATGCGGGTCTCGGCGATGGAATCGACGGTGGAGGGGCGGCCTTCAACGGCCACCACGGTTTCGCCAGTCATGGGATCGATGGGCCGGTGGGGCGGCCAAGCGTGGGAGGGAACGGGCCTCAGACTAGGCCCGTCGATCCAGTCGATCCATAACCTGATAGGTCAGGATTGATACACTAAAAGTATCAATTCAGCTTACAGGCGCTGCCATTCGAAGCCGGCACCCCGGCGGTAGTACACCGCCACGGCGCGGCCGTAGAGCTTGTCGGCGTCAACGAAGCCGAAGAAGCGACCGTCGAAGCTGTTGCCGCGGTGGTCACCCAGCACCAGCACCTTGCCGGCCGGTACCACCAGGTCGGCAATGTCCGGACCGCCGCCCATGTCCAGGTCGAGGCGGGCACGGCGCTCGCCGAAGGCTTCCACGTCCTGCAGGTCGGCGATCTGCAGCGGCTGGCCGTTGATGCTCAGATGGCCCTCGCGCATCTGCACATGGTCACCGGCCACCGCCGCCACGCGCTTGATCAGGCGGGTGCCGTCGGCCGGTGAATCGAACACCGCCACTTCACCGCGCTGCGGAACGCCGGTCGACATCAGTTCCTTGCCGGTGAACGGCAGGCGCAGGCCATAGGCGCGCATGTCCACCACCACCCGGTCGCCGGGCTGCAGGGTCGGCTGCATCGAGCCGCTGGGCACCACGTAGTGGTTGGCGAGGGTATCGCGGGCGGCGGCGAGCAGGCCGAGCATCACCAGCAGCGGCAATGCTTCCTTCTTCAGCCAGGCCAGCGCGCGTTCGGAAAAGGGAGGGCGGGCAACAGCATCCATGACAGGCTCCGGGTAGGTGATAGCGGTATCAGACCACACGCAGGCGCCGCAGGTTCCCGGTAGCGCCGGACACGAGTTACGCAGGTTTTACGCCCCGGCCCGGCCGCGGGCATCGCACCTTTACGGGCAGCACGCGCATCGTGTGCCCACCGCGCCAAAGGGCGCATTCCGCAAGGTGTTGTATGACCCTCCTGGTGATCCGCCACGCGTCTTCGTCGGCGCCGCGCCCGCAGCTGCCGGCGCAGCTGGCCGGCCATCGCGTGCTGTGCAGCGACTGCGCCAGCCTGTCCGAGGTACGCCAGTGCCTGTGCCAGCCGCAGGCGCGCTCGGCCGACTGGGTACTGCTGGATGTCGGCGCCGCCGACGAGGCGCAATGGCAGGCCGAAGGTGGCGCGCTGCAGGCGGCGCTGGAACGGCTGCCGGCGCAGTACATCGAGCTGCAGGCCCCCAGCGAACCCGGCCTGGATGCACGCCTGCGCCTGCAGCACGGCCCCGCCGCCGTGGTGGTCGACCAGCGCAGCCAGCAGGCCGGTTACCCGTTGTCGCTGGCCATTGTCGGCCGCCGCCTGGCACAGGAGGGCTGAGCCATGTCGATCTTCATCATCCGTGGCCCGGAAGCGGCCGGTGCCCTGATCCGCACCGCGATGCCGCTGCCGGCACCGGTCCTGAAGTCACTGGTGCATCGCGCGATCGACGCCGGTACCAGCGTGGCGATCCGTGCCTGTGGTTCGGAACAGGAACTGCTGGACGCGCTGCGCGTGGCTGACCACAGCCGCGGCGAGGTGACCCTGCTTGACCCGGGTGCGTGTGCCAACAGCCTGCGCCTGCAGCGGCTACTGCCCTATCTGCACAACGCCTATGTGGAAGTGCATGACGACGGCGCAGTGGCCGAGCCGTGCCTGCCGGCCGGCGTCGGCCAGCGCCTGGGCATCGCTGCTGGGTATGGCGCGCAGAGCTATGTGCTGGCGCTGGATATCGCGCTGGATCACCTGGGCCTGGCCGAGCAGGCGAACCGGGTGCATGTGGGGACGTAAGCCGCTTGTGTAGAGTCGAGCTTGCTCGACTGGCTTTTCGTGGAAAGACCGTCGAGCAAGCTCGACGCTACACAAAGAAAAACGGCGGGGTTGCCCCCGCCGTTTTCTGTTTCTTATTTCAGCCCGCGGAACTTCAGCAGCGGTTCCACCGACGGGTCCTTGCCGCGGAAATCGCGGTACAGGGTCGACAGCTCCACGCTGTTGCCGCGCGAGAGGATCTTGTCGCGGAACTCCTGGCCATTGGCCGCAGTCAGGCCACCGTGTTCGGTGAACCACTGGTAGGCGTCATGGTCCAGCACTTCGGCCCAGAAGTAGGCGTAGTAACCGGCCGAGTAACCACCACCCCAGATGTGGTCGAAGTAGGTGGTGCGGTAACGCGGCGGCACCTGCGGCAGGTCGACCTTGAACTTCTTCAGCGCACTGGCTTCAAAGGCGCCGACATCCTGCAGCGGCGCATCGGCCTTCTGCGTATGCCAGGCCAGGTCCAGCAGCGCGGCCGACAGGTACTCGGTGGTCGCATAACCCTGGTTGAAGCTGCGTGCCTTGAGGATCTTGTCGACCAGTTCCTGCGGCATCGCCTCGCCGGTCTTGTAGTGCTTGGCGTAGTTGGCGAACACCTTCGGATCCAGTGCCCAGTGCTCGTTGAACTGCGACGGGAACTCGACGAAGTCGCGCGAGGTGGCGGTGCCCGCGATCGACGGGTACTTCACGTTCGAGAACATGCCGTGCAGCGCATGGCCGAACTCATGGAACATGGTGGTGACGTCGTCGAAGCTGATCAGCGCAGGCTGGCCGGCGGCCGGCTTGGTGAAGTTGCAGACGTTGTAGACCACCGGCTTGGCACCGGTCAGGCCGTCCTGCTCGACGAACACGTCCATCCAGGCGCCGCCGGACTTGCTGTCACGCTTGAAGTAGTCGGTGTAGAACAGGGCCAGCGAGGTGCCGTCCTTGTCGAACACTTCGTACACCTTCATGTCCGGGTTGTAGGTCGGAATGTCGGTACGCGGCTTGAAGGTGATGCCGTACAGCTGGGTGGCGGCGTAGAAGACGCCGTTCTGCAGCACGTTGTCCAGTTCGAAGTACGGCTTGATCTGCGACTCGTCCAGATCGTACTTGGCCTTGCGCACCTGCTCGGCGTAGAAGTCCCAGTCCGAGGCAGCGACCTGGAAACCACCCTTCTGCGCGTCGATCACCTTCTGGATCTCGCCGGCCTCGGCGCGCGCCTTGGCGGTGGCGGCCGGCACGGTGTCGGTCAGCAGCTTGAGCGCGGCGGCCGGGGTCTTGGCCATCTGGTCGCCCAGCTGGTAGTCGGCGAAGGTGTCAAAGCCGAGCAGCTTGGCCTTCTGCGCACGCAGCTGGGCCAGGCGCTGCACGGTCTGCCGGGTGTCGTTGGCATCGCCACGCTCGGCGCGGGTTTCCGAGGCCTTCAGCACGGCGGCACGCTGGTCGCGGTCGCTCAGCGAGCCGAGCACCGGCTGCTGGGTGGTGTTCTGCAGCGGCAGCAGGAATTTGCCATCCAGCTTGCGATCCTTGGCTGCATTGGCGGCATTGTTGATCGCATTCTCGTCCAGGCCGGCCAGCTTGGCCTTGTCGTCGACGACAACGGCCGCAGCGGCGGTGGCCGCCACCAGGCGGGTGTGGAACTGGGTGGAAAGAGTGGTTTCTTCCACGTTGAGCTTGCGCAGGCTCGCCTTGTCGGCATCGGACAGCTGCGCACCGGCGCGCACCAGGCCGTCGTAGTAGTGCTCGACCAGGCGCTTCTGCACCGGGTCCAGCTCCAGCGTGTCACGCTGGTCGTACAGCGACTTCACGCGCGCGAACAGCTTCGGATCGAGGTTGATCTCGTCCTGGTGCGCGGCCAGCTTCGGCGCCACGTCTTCCTGGATCTTCTGGCGCGCATCGTTGGTATCGGCCTGGACCAGGCCGAAGAAGATGCGCGACACGCGGTTCAGCGTCTCGCCGCTGCGCTCCATCGCCACGATGGTGTTGTCGAAGGTGGCCGGCTCGCTGCTGTCAGCGATCTTGCGCACGTCGGCCAGGTGCTGGCGCATGCCTTCCTCGAACGCCGGCAGGTAGTCGCTGTCCTTGATCTTGTCGAACTGCGGCGCCTGGAACGGCAGCGTGCTGGCGCTCAGCAGCGGATTGGTGGAGGCTTCGGCCGGCTGCTGGGCCGGGGCTTTCTGGGCATCGGACACGGGGGTGGACTCCTTGCCGGAACAGGCCGCCAGCGCCAGGCTGATGGCGGCGGCCAGGACTACGGTACGCGACATGTAAAACACTCCTTGGGCAGACGGTACGGGATACCAGCCCTCCACCCTACTCCTGTCGCGCTCGCCCGGCATGTGCCGGACGTGGCGTCTATGCGGCGGCCTGCGGCCGGCTCAGACCGTACCGCGGGTCTTGCCGATCCAGGGCCGGTAGAACTCGCGGATGGCGGCCATGTCGGCGGCGTCATCGCCGGTCGGCGTGAACAGCGGGCCGATGCCGATGGTCTTCTCCGGGTAGTGGAAATACGCGGCCAGGATCGGCACGTCAGCCATCCGCGCGATCTTCAGGAAGCCGGCCTTCCAGTCCTTCACGGCCTTGCGGGTGCCCTCGGGCGTGATGGCGAACCACATCTTCTCGTTGTTGCGCAGCAGGTCCACGGCCTGGCCGACGGTGCCCTGCGGCGAGCTGCGGTCCAGCGGGATCACGCCCAGCTTGTGCAGCAGCGGGCCGAGCGGCCACCAGAACAGCGATGCCTTGCCCAGCACCTTCACCTTCATGCCCAGCGCGATCTTCGCGGCCATGCCCCACAGGCCGTCCCAGTTGGACGAATGCGGGGCGATGATGAAGACCAGCCTGGGGATGTCAGGCAGGGTACCGGTCACCTTCCAGCCGCCCATGCGCAGGGTGCAGCGCGCCAGCCAGCGCAGGAAGGCGTTGGGTTTGACCTGCGGCATCTGCGGCGGCACGGCCGGCAGCAACGAAGTCGGGTTGTTCAAGCAATCACTCCCAGTCACGTGATGAGCGCCCGCGCTTGATCTGCGCGCGCCCGCGTTTGGCGTCCAGACGACGCAGTTTCGACCCGAGGGTCGGCTTGGTGGCCTTGCGCGGCTTGGGCACGCTCAGCCCGGCCTGGATGAAGGCCGCCAGCCGATCGCGCGCATCCTCGCGATTGCGATCCTGGGTCCGGAAACGTTGCGCGTCGATGACCAGCACGCCTTCGCCGGTCATCCGCCGGTCACGCCGCGCCAGCAGGCGCGCGCGCAACGGTTCGGGCAACGAGGGCGAGTTGGCCACATCGAAACGTAGTTCCACCGCGGTGGAGACCTTGTTGACGTTCTGGCCACCGGCGCCACTGGCACGCACGAACCGCTCGACGATCTCGCCGTCGGGGATTTCAAGCTGCGCGCTGATGGTGACCGGTCCACTGCCCATCCGCGCATTGTAGCGGCAGCCACGCACCGGAGTGCGGCATCGCGCCCCGTATGCCGCCGATCAGGTACCGAACACGCCGCCTTCGCCTTGGCTGCGGGTATGCTGGCCGTCCCATGTACTGCAGGAAGCCCCGCATGACCCGCACCGCACCCGCCCTGCCGTCCCTGCTGCGCCGCGCCGCCCTGCTGCTGGCGCTGACCGTGGCGAGCGTTCCGGCCCTGGCCGCGCCGCCGACCGATGGCGACATCAACCGCCTGCTGTCGGCGTCACGCGCGCAGAGCATGATCGACACCATGCTGCCGCAGATCGAGGCGATGCAGCAGCAGCAGTTCCAGCAGGTAGCCGCACAGCGCCAGCTCAATGCCCAGCAGCAGGAACAGCTGAAGCGGATCCAGGCGCGGACCAGCCAGACCCTGCGCCAGGCCCTGTCCTGGCAGCAGCTGCGGCCGATGTACGTGGACCTGTACAAAAAGACCTTCAGCAAGGAAGACGTGCTGGCGATGGCCGAGTTCTACGAGAGCGCGGCCGGCCAGAGCCTGCTGGACAAGACCCCGGCGCTGATGCAGAACGTGATGGTGGCAATCCAGGCGCGCATGCAGCCGCTGTTCGCGGACCTGCAGAAGGATCTGGAAGCGATCGTCAACGAGCCGGAAAAGAAATGAGGTAGTGCCGGCCGCTGGCCGGCTCCCCATTACATCTGGAATCGCGCAGATGCCGGCCAGCGGCCGGCACTACTGTCAATCGGTATCCACCTGCCAGCCGAACAGGTCCAGCGCCTTCTGGAACCCGCCGTCCAACGGCGCACGCACGTCCACCGTGCCACCGTCCGGATGCGGGAAGCGCAGGCGCTCGGCGTGCAGCAGCATGCGGTGCACGCCCTGCATGCGGAAGATGCGGTTGTGGCGGCCATCGCCGTGGCTGGTGTCGCCGATCATGTGATGCGAGAGGTGCTTGAGGTGCCGGCGGATCTGCCGGAAGCGTCCGGTCTGCGGCTGGCAGCGCAGCAGTGCGTAGCGCGAGCTGGTGAATTCACCGACCGGCACCGACAGCTCGCCGGTGGCCAGGCGCTGGAAGTCGGTGATCGCCGGCTTTTTCACCGGCTTGCCCGGGCCGCCGTCCAGATCATGATCGACCTGCCAGGCGAGCTCGGCCGGCCAGCCCCGGCAGACCGTCAGGTAGTCCTTCAGCACTTCGCCGCCCATCAGGGTCTTGCCCAGCGCGCTGGCGGTATCGCGGTCGAAGGCCAGCAGCAGGCAGCCGCTGGTGGCCCGGTCCAGGCGATGCACGAGGAAGATCGGGCGGCCCAGCTGCTCGCGCAGGCGGTCGGCCAGGAAGTCGTCTTCGCCACGGGCCAGCTTGCTGTCGTGGACCATCAGCCCGGCAGGCTTGTTGACCACGGCCAGGCGCTCATCCAGGTGCAGCAGCTGCAGGGGCGCGGTGTCGGTCTCGACCGCGGCGAGGGTATCGGGTTCGGTGCTCACGGCAGGATTATCGGGGCTGGGCACTGAATGGGGTAGAGCCGGCCGCTGGCCGGCTGTCTCCGGGCAGTCGGATGGCTGCGGTTGCCGACCAGCGGCCGGCAACAGCGTGCCAACCAAGATTGGCACCTACCTGTAGAGCGGTCAGGCGCTGCGCACGGCCAACAGCTCGCCATTGCCCACCGGCACCAGGCTGGTGCTGAAGTCCGGATCAGCGTCCAGCAGCACGCGCAGCGGTTGCATCTCTTCCGCATGCGAGGTGGCGTTGTCCACCACCAGCAGGCCACCCGCGCGCAGCACGCGACGCAACTGCGGCCACCAGCCGGCGTACTGCCCGCGGTCCGAATCGAGGAACAGCAGGTCGATGCAGGCATCGGCGGCCTGCGCCAGCCAGAGCCCGGCATCGTCGTGGACCAGCGTGATGCGATCGGCCAGACCACTGCGCGCGAAGGTGTCACGTGCCATCGCCACCTTGTCCTCGGCGTACTCCAGCGTGGTCACGTGGCCGTCGATGGCGGCGGTTGCCTCGGCCAGCCACAGCGTGGAATAGCCGTTGGACGTACCGATTTCCAGCACCCGCCGTGCCTGGCCGAAGCGCACCAGCACCGACAGGAATTCACCGGTGTCGGGCGTGATGTTGAGCATGCGTCGGCCGCGCTCGCTTTCGCGTGCGTCGTTGTCGGCGCCGAAGCGGATCAGTTCGTCCTTGAGTGCCTGCAGCATGGGGCCTACTTCCACCACGCGCGCAGCAGCGCCACTGCGCCGAGCGCACCGGACAGCCAGCTCCACGCCGGCACGTCGCCCCAGTACCAGCCCGGCGGCTGCAGCACATACATCAGTGCAGCGATGGCCAGCAGGCCGACACCGGTGATCGCGCCGACCGCATGCTTCTGCAGGCGCTGCACGCTGGCATCCAGTGCGGCCAGGTCGCGCGAACGCATCGACAGTTCGTGGCGGCCTTCCACCTGCTGGGTCAGCCAGGCGTGCACCAGGCGCGGCATGTCCGGCGCATGGGTCATGATTTCCGGCAGGCGCTTGCCGATCTCGCGTACCACCCGGCGCGGGCTGTAACGCTCGCGCAGGATCTTCGCCAGCACCGGCTTGGCCACCGCCCAGATGTCGATCTGCGGGTCGAGCTGGCGGCCGACGCCTTCGATGTTCAGCAGGGTCTTCTGCAGCAGGATCAGCTGCGGCTGCAGGGTCAGCTGGTAACGCTGGGCCACGCGGAACAGCTTCATCAGCACTTCGGCCAGCGAGATCTGCGACAGCGGCCGGGTGAAGTACGGCTCGCACACCGAACGCACGGCGGCCTCGAGGTCATCGATGCGCACGTTGTCCGGCATCCAGCGCGCCTGCACGTGCAGTTCGGCGATGCGGCGGTAATCCCGGTTGAAGATGGCCATGAAGTTCTCGGCCAGGTAGTACTGATCTTCCTGCGAGAGCTGGCCCATGATGCCGAAGTCCAGCGCGATGAAACGCGGGTTGGCGCGGCGCGCCGGATCGGTGTCGACCCAGATGTTGCCGGCGTGCGCATCGGCGTGGAAGAAGTTGTCGCGGAACACCTGGGTGTAGAACACCCGCACGCCCTTGGCGGCCAGCGCCTTGCGGTCGATGCCGGCCTTGTCCAGTGCGGCGATGTCATCGGACGGGATGCCCCACACGCGTTCCAGGGTCAGTGCCCGCTCGGCGGTGTGGCTCCAGATCACTTCCGGCACGTACAGATCGTCGCTGTTTTCCCAGAAGCGGCGCAGCACGCTGGCATTGGCGCCTTCGCGCTGCAGGTCCAGCTCGGCAGCCAGAGTGTTCTCGACTTCGGCCACCACTTCGCGCGGGCGGATCTTGTCGGCGCGCGGGTGGGTGCGCTCGACCAGGGCAGCCAGCGAATTGAGCAACGCGATATCGGCGTCGATCTGCTTCTCGATGCCCGGGCGCAGCACCTTGACCACCACCTGGCGGCCATCGGCCAGCGTGGCTGCGTGCACCTGCGCGATCGAGGCCGAGGCCAGCGGTTCGGTATCGAAGCTGGCGAAGGCTTCGCTGACCGGCAGGCCCAGCGCTTCCTCGACGATGCGACGCGCGGTCTCACCATCGAACGGCTTGACCCGGTCCTGCAGCAGGGTCAGTTCATTGGCCACATCCGGCGGCACCAGGTCGCGGCGGGTGGACAGGATCTGGCCGAACTTGACGAAGATCGGGCCCAGATCCTGCAGCGCCAGACGCAGGCGTGCACCGCGCGACTGAGCGGCGATGTCGGCCGAGGCGCGCGGCACGAACGGCTTGGCCAGGCGCAGCCAGCGCTCGGCAGGAGTGCCCTGCAACAGGTCGTCGAGGCGGTAACGCAGGATCACCCGGCCGATGCGGCTGGCACGCAGCACGGCCTTCATGCGGCACCCCGCAGACGCTGCACGCGTGCACCGAGGCGTTCGACGTCGTCGCGCAGCACGTCCACATCGTCGTGGAAGGCATCCAGCTCGGCACGCGGCACCACGTCGCGCGATTCCTCGGTGATGAACTCGGCGGCGCTGTGGGCCAGGTCGATCGCGCCCTGGCGCGCATGCTGCAGGGCGCCGCGCAGGGTGTTGGCCACCTGCACGCCCAGCACTTCGCCGAACACGCTGACGAAGGGCTGCTGCCAGTCAGGGTCGAAGCCCTTGGCCAGCTGCTGCAGGCGACGCGCCAGTTCGGCATCACCGGCCACGCGCACGCGACCCTTGCCGTTGTTGTCGCCGCGCCGTGCGTTGGCCAGCAGCGGCAGCTGCGCCAGCACGCCGGCCAGGCTGCTGCGCACGGCCAGGTCGGCTTCCTGCGCGTCCACCGGGCCGACCCGCAGTGCATCACCGTCGACGCTGATGCGCATGGCCAGCGACGGCGCTTCCAGGGTCAGGTCGATGTGCCGGCCGTCGAGGCTGGCCAGTGCATGGCGGGTATCCGGATCCAGCGCCAGCGCGCGGTTCAGGGCGATCTGCAGGGCGCGGCCAGCGACCGGCTTGAGGGACTTGAGCAGGGAGAGAGCCATGTGCGCATTCTACCTGCGTGGGTGGGGGGCTTGGGCCGGGCTGCCGCCCGGCACCCGCAGAGGCAACGGCAACAGCAATAGCCGAAGCAACAGCAACAACCGGCATTCCGTGGGTTGGCGGGGTGGGTCCGGTTGCGGGGGACGCCGTAAACCCGTCCTTGGGGGCTTGGCCGCGGCATCCATGCCGCGGACACCCCCGCAACCGGACCCACCCCGCCTTCGACAGGTTCCCGCGATCTGTGGGGCGACAGGGGTCGGATCCCGTTGCTGCGCAACGGGCTCTGACCCCTGTTGATGGGCCATGAGGACGGTAGATCCACGCCATGCGTGGATGGATGGCCGGTTCATCCGCGCCTCACCTGAGCGGCAACGGAAGGTTCATGCTGTACGGCCACGCAACGCACAGGACATCGCAACACCATGGCACGGACCCGGGTCGGCATCATCTTCGGGGGCAAGTCCTCCGAGCACGAAGTTTCGCTGCAGTCGGCGAAGAACATCCTCGATGCGCTTGATCGCGAGCGCTTCGAGCCGGTGCTGGTCGGTATCGACAAGCAGGGCCAGTGGCATCTGAGCCAGCCGGATACCTTCCTGATAAATGCCGATGATCCGTCGCGCATCGCGCTGCATCGGTCCGGCACGTCGCTGGCGGTACGCCCGGGTGCTGAGCAGGCACAGCTGCAGCCGTCCGATGCGGCCAGCGCGCTGGGCCAGATCGATGTGGTGCTGCCGATCGTGCACGGGCCGCTGGGCGAGGACGGTGCGCTGCAGGGGCTGCTGCGCATGGCGAACCTGCCCTTCGTCGGTTCGCCGGTGCTGGGCTCGGCGGTGGCGATGGACAAGGACGTGACCAAGCGCCTGCTGCGCGACGCCGGGCTGAAGGTTGCGCCGTGGCTGTGCATCAGGCGTCACCAGGCCGCTGACGTCGATGTCGATGCGGTGATCGCGCAGCTCGGCCTGCCGTTGTTCGTGAAGCCGGCCAACCAGGGTTCGTCCGTGGGTGTGAGCAAGGTCAAGGATGCGGCGGGCTTCGCCGAGGCACTTGCATTGGCGCTGCGCTATGACCACAAGGTGCTGGTCGAATCGGCGGTGGCCGGCCGTGAGATCGAGTGCGCGGTGCTGGGCAACGAACAGCCGCAGGCCAGCCTGTGCGGCGAGGTGGTGGTGCACGACGAGTTCTACGCCTACGACACCAAGTACATCAACGAGGATGGCGCCGAGGTGGTGGTACCCGCGGATATCGATGCTGCAACCCAGGCGCGTATCCAGCAGATCGCGCTGCGGGCCTACCAGGCGCTGGAGTGTGCGGGCATGGCGCGCGTGGATGTGTTCCTCACCGCAGACGGCGAGATCGTCATCAACGAGGTCAACACGCTGCCGGGCTTCACCCGCATCAGCATGTACCCGAAGCTGTGGGGCGCCAGCGGTGTGGACTACACCACGCTGATCACGCGCCTGATCGAACTGGCGCTGGAGCGCCATGAAGCCGATCGCGGATTGCACAGCGCCGTGTAGAGGCGCTCTCTGTAGAGTCGAGCCATGCTCGACTGCTTTTCATGAGTCGAGCATGGCTCGACTCTACAAAGATGCGTGCCGACCAACGGTCGGCACCCACCGGAAAGAACAGTGCCGGCCAGCGGCCGGCACTACCCAGCGGTCTTCTAGCCGCGCTTGCGGAACATCGAAATCACTGCCAGTACCAGGAACACAACGAACAGGATCCAGGCGATGTTGCTGGCGGCACCGGCGATGCCGGAGAAGCCGAGCACGGCAGCGATGATGGCGATGACGAAGAAAATAACGGCGTAATGCAGCATGGTGCTCCTCGCAGATGTCCGGGCCGTTGGATGGCGTGGGTCCATCCTCCCGATCTGGCGGTGTGCAACCAGTGATGGCGACCTATGCGGCAGATGAAGCCTTCAGCCTGCGCAGCCCTTCCTCGATGCTGACCTGCGGCACGTAGCCGAAGTCACGGCGCGCCGGCTCCATGCTGTACCAGTGCGGCGTGCACAGCTGCTCGGCCAGGAAGCGGGTCAGCGGCGGCTCGCCACGCAGGCGCAGCAGCGGCCACAGCCGCTCGCAGACCGCACCGATTCGATAAGCGGTCTTGAAGCTGATCGCCTTGTCCACCGTTGGTGCCCCCACCGCGGACAGCAGCTTGTTGACCAGCTCGCGCATGGGCAGCGGTTCGCCGTTGGAAATGAAGTAGGCCTTGCCCGCACAAGCCGCGCCCGGTGCCAATGCTTCGAAGGCGAGGAAATGCGCGAGCGCGGCGTTGTCGATGTAAGTGGTATCGACCTTGTTGTTGCCATCGCCGACCAGCCGCAGGCGGCCCTGCCGCGCACGTTCGGCCAGGCGCGGCACCAGCTGCTGGTCGCCCGGGCCCCAGATCAGGCGCGGGCGCAGCGCCACCGTCGCCAACGAGGCGTCATTGGCCGCCAGCACGCGCTGTTCGGCGATCGCCTTGGTCGCCGCATACGGTGCCTGGAAGTCCTCGCCGTACGGCACCTCATCAGCCCCCAGGCCTTCCACCGGGTGGGTCGCGCGGTGGGTCACGCTGGGCGTGGAGGTGTAGACCAGCCGGCTGATGCCGTGCGCGCGGCAGGCGGCGATCACGTTGTCGGTGCCGACCACGTTGGCCTGGTGGTAGCTGTCATAGCTGCCCCAGGCGCCGGCCTTGGCGCCGTTATGGAACACCGCATCGACGCCGGCCACCGCGTGCAGCACCGCCTGCGCATCGGCCAGATCGCCGCGGATCTGGCCCACGCCCATGGCCTGCAGTTCCGGGTAGTGGCTGCGGTTGAACGCCAGCACCTGGTGGCCACGTTCGACCAGCCCACGGCACAGCGCCTGGCCAAGGAAACCACCACCACCGGTGACCAGGATCTTCATGCGCGCTTCTCCAGTTCGGCGCTGGCCCAGACGGCGAGCTTCTCGCGGCCGATCTTGGCGTTGTGACGGATATCGACGGGGAACGCGGGGTGCATCAGTACGTGCTGCAGGTTCGCCTCGGGCAATCGCAGGGTGGCCTGGGCGCGCAGCGCCTCGCGCAATGCCGGGCTGTCGCTCTGGCCACGCTGCAGTTCCACGCACAGCACCGGCACCTGCGCACCCGCCGGGCCAACGCCAACCAGTGCCGTGCGCGCCACGCCCGGCACGGTGTTGAACACCGGCTCCACCTGTTCGGTGTACAGCGGCCCCTGTGCGGTTTCCACGCGATGGGTCTTGCGGCCGCAGAACCACAGGCGGCCCTGCGCATCGAAGTAGCCCACGTCACCCATGCGATGCACCACGCGCGTGCTGCCATCGGCCAGCGTCTCGCGGATCTTCGCCGCCGCGGTGGCCTGCGGGCGGTTGAAGTAACTGTCGGTAGCGGTCGGTCCGGCCACGGTGATCTCGCCCACCTCGCCGGTGGCCAGCACGCGCGCCTGCGACCAGTCGGCCAACGGTGCGTCATCGATGCCGATGATGCGCACCTCATTCGGTTCAACCACGCTGCCCACGCAGGTACCGGCACCGGCCTCGGTGGCCGCGCGGGTACGCTCCAGCTCGCGGCCTTCCACCACCGCCACCGGCAGGCACTCGGTGGCGCCGTACGGGGTCCAGAACTGCGCATCGGCCGGCAACAGGCTGCGGATGGTGGCGACCACATCCGGCGGCACCGGGGCGCCGGCCGAGGTCACCCGGGTCACCGTCGGCAACGGCCGGCCGTGACGGGCCAGCACCCGCATCAGCGCAGGCGAGCCAAACAGTTGGGTCACGCCGAAACGCTGGATGGCATCGTGCAGGCGTGCCGGGTCGGCCTGTGCCGGCCGGGTCGGGTCCATGTCCGGAATCACCGAGGTCAGGCCCAGCGCAGGGTCGAACAGCGCGAACGGCGGGAAGGTCGGCAGGTCCACCCCGCCCGCTTCCATGCCAAAGGCACTGCCCAGCAGCTGGATCTGGCCGACGAAATGACGGTGGCGGTAGACCACGCCCTTGGGCACGCCGGTGGAGCCGCTGGTGAACAGGATCGCGGCCATGTCCTCGCCATCGGTGGCGGCCAGCATCGCCCCCCCGTTGGCACCGGCGCGCTCCAGCGCGGCCAGCGTGGTCCCGCCCCAGCCGAGGCGGCGGCCGACGGTGACCAGGCGGGTCGCCGAGGGCGCCCAGCGCAGCGCCAACCGCGCCACGTGTGCCAGCGGAATGCCGATGAAAGCCTCCGGCTGCGCCTCATCCAGGCACTGCTTCAGCGCGCGTTTGTCGATGCCCGGGTCGACCAGCACCGGCACCGCACCCAGTTTGAACAGGGCAAACATCAACAGGAAGAACTCCGGCGACGGCCGCACCATCACCACCGTGCGCACCCCGCGACCGATCCCGTAGCCTGCCAGGCCAGCCGCCATGGCGTCGCTGCGGGCGTCCAGCTGGCGGTAATCCAGGGTCACGTCGTAGGCGGCCATGCCGTTGCCGGCGCCACGGCGGCCCGGGCAGCGGATGGCGATCTGGTCGGGCCGTTCACGCGCCAGTTCAGGCAAACGGGCGGCAATATTGCAGGGTCGGTTCATCCGTTCATTGTCGCCGCTTACGGAATTTCTTGCGCGGCGGCCAACTTCGTGGAAAATCCGCACCCTCGTTCCTGATTCCGACTGCCGCCCGAGGCGGCTTGCCCATGCAACATCCCTGCATGACCTGCGGCGCCTGCTGCACCCAATACCGCGTGGCCTTCCACTGGATGGAATCAGACGAGGTCACCCCCGGCGGCGTACCGCACCAGCTGACCGAGGTGCTGGACCCGCATCGCCTGTGCATGCGCGGCACCCACTCCAAGCCGGTGCGCTGCGTGGCGCTGGATGCGCAGATCGGCGTGTATTCACGCTGCACCATCCACCCCAACCGGCCCAGCGTGTGCCGTGAGGTGGATGCATCGTGGGAGTACGGCAAGGCCAGCCCGCAGTGCGACAAGGCGCGCATTGCCTATGGCCTGGATCCGTTGACCCTGGCCGACTGGCGCTGGCGCGACGAAGCGGGCAACGACGACGACCACCCGGACGACAACGGCAACAGCCCGTCACCGCAGGCGCCGATCGCGGCGTAGTGGTAGCGCCGGCCGCTGGCCGGCAACCTCATGAACCCTTCGGGTGTGCCGACCAACGGTCGGCACCTACCCATTTCCTCTTCCGGTGGGTGCCGACCGTTGGTGGGGGCACCGCAGATGAGGGTGGTGTGGCGGCACCCGCGGCG
>NZ_JAWIRU010000021.1:39603-42348 GCF_036320025.1 Stenotrophomonas sp. SMYL86 | reverse complement strand
CCCCCGGGGGGGGGGCCCCCCCCGGGGCGCCCCCCACCCATTGCCCCCGGGGGGGGGGGCCGCCCGGTGGGGCGCCACACCTCAGATCGGGTTCTTGTCCAGGAACGCGCGGATTTCCGGCACCAGCACTTCGTGCTTGTCTTCCAGCACGTAATGCCCGGCGTCCTCGAAGGCATGCACCTGGGCCTGCGGCAGCGCAGCCTGGAAGCCCTTCAGGAAGTGGTGGTCGAACACGAAGTCGCGCAGGCCCCAACCGAGGAAGGCCGGGCGGTCGGCGAACGACGGCAGCGCCTTGCCGGCACGCTCCAGCAGCGACCAGGCCTTGTCGGCCGGCGACAGCGGGATGTCCTGCATGAAACGGATGGTGCTGATGCGGTTGGCGTAGCTGTTGTATGGCGACACGTAGGCGCGGCGCACATCGGCCGGCATCTTGCGCTCCACGCCCAGCCACGAGGCGCCGGACGAGAACGCGTTGAAGGTGCGGATGATCCACTCGCCGATCTTCCAGTGCCGGCCCAGCGCGATCTGCCACGGCATCGTCTTCGCCGCCGGCATCGGGAACGCGGCGGTGTTGAGCACCACCAGGCGCTTCACCTGGTCGTGGTGCGACAGCGCCCAGCCGAAGCCGATCATGCCGCCCCAGTCGTGCACGGCCAGGGTCACCGGACCGGTGATGCCCAGGTGCTTCAGCAGCGCATCAAGGTCGTCCACGCGCGACTGCAGCGTGTACTCGTAGCGGCTGTCATCGGGCTTGTCCGACAGGCCCATGCCGATGTGATCCGGCACGATGCAGCGGTACGTGTCCGACAGGCCGGCCACCAGCGTGCGCCAGTAATAGCTCCACGACGGGTTGCCGTGCACCATCACCACCACTTCGCCATCGCGCGGGCCTTCGTCGAGATAGTTCATCGACAGGCCGGGGCGGACCTCGAAGCGCTGCGGGTGGGCGGGGTAACCGGGAAGCTGGGACATCGAATCGCACCTGTAGAAAGGGCCGGTAGAACCGGCCCCTGGACACTTGGAAAAATCATCGCTGCCCATCGCGCAGCAGGTCAGCGGTGACTTTTTTACCAGACCACTTCAGCCATCGAACAGTTCAGGCCCGAGCCGATGCCCAGAAGCGCGATGCGATCGCCCTTCTTCAGCTTGCCCAGCTGCTTGAGCTTGCTCAGCACGATCGGCACCGAGGCCGGGCCGATGTTGCCGTGCTCGCCGAAGATGGTCATGACCTTCTTCGGGTCGATGCCGAAGTTCTTGATGAACGCGGCGGTGTGCGGCTGGCTGACCTGGTGGATCACGAACTGGTCCAGCTCTTCCACGGCCCAGCCCAAGGCGATCTTGGCGGCGGTGAAGGTCTTCTGGGCCAGCTTGATGCCTTCGATCAGCAGCAGGCGGGTGTCGGTGACCATGCGGTCCAGGTTGCCCAGGCACAGCTGGTTCCACTCGGTGGCCGAGCGGGTCACGCCGCCCTTGTAGCGCGGCGCATCCGGCACCAGCTCCGAGCGCGCCATCACCATCGCGGCGGCGCCCGAACCCGTGGTCAGGGCGGCCAGCTCGTTGCGGAAGTCGTCGGCGGTGACGTCCGGGGCGGTCATGCGCTCCAGGGTCTTCTCGTACACCAGGTTGGCGGTCTCGCCATCCACCACCAGCGCGTAGTCGATGTCGCCGCGCTCGATCATGCGCGCCGCGATATCCATGCCGTTGATGAAGGCCAGGCAGGCATTGGCGACGTCGAAGGTCATGCACTCGTCGCTGACGCCGAGGTTGCCCGACACGATGGAGGCCGTGGACGGCTCCAGGTAGTCGCGGCTGACCGAGGTGTTGACCAGCAGGCCGACCTGCGTTGCATCGATGCCCGCGTCTTCCAGCGCCTTGCGGCCGGCCATGGTGGCGGCATCGGACGCAAGCACGCCGTTGTCCCACAGGCGGCGGGCATGGATGCCGGCGATATCGCCGAGCACGTCGGTGCGGATACCGAGGCGATCCAACGTCGGCTGCAGCCGCTCGTTGATTTCCTTGGTCGTCAGCGTATGCGGCGCATCAACGTGTGCCAGGCCGGCGATCGAGACATTCTTGAAGAGCATCGAGGTTAGCGCCAAGGCTCAGGCAAAAGGGGGCGCTATTCTATAACCCCCGGGGCCTTCACCGCATCTTTACGAATTCAGGCTTGGCCGTATGGTGAAGCGTTCAGCGCGGCGGGCACTGGAAAGCGGCGAAGCGCTGGCTGCCATCGGCCGGAGCGGCGGCGGCCTGTACGGCGTTGGCGCCTGCGCTCGGGGCCTCGTTGCGGGCCAGGGTTTCCAGCTCTTCCTGCACACGCAGCGGGTTGCGGTTGTAGAAGCCGACCTTGCTCTTCACGGTGACCACCACCTCGCCCTTGGCGATGCAGCCAGCGGGAACCGGGCCTGCCGGCAGCACGCGGGTCGCCTTGCCGGCCGGTTCGATCGGCACCCAGGTACAGGCGGTGACGGTGAGCAGCAGGGAGGAGAGCAGCAGAACGCGCATGGGCAGATCCTGGAAGGGTATGGGGGGATTCTGCCTGAACAGCCTGAATCGGGGGTAGCCGGTGGGTGGGGTCAGATCCCCCGCAGGGGAGCCTGACCCCGCCTTCGGGTCACGGAGTTGCCGGCCAGCGGCCGGCCCTACCACGGCAAGGTTGCCGGCCAGCGGCCGGCACTACCGGAGGAGCCGGGCCGCCCCCTGGGGGGGCGGGGGGTGGCCGAAGGAGTTGGCGGGTTGGCTGAG
>NZ_JAWIRU010000021.1:0-39593 GCF_036320025.1 Stenotrophomonas sp. SMYL86 | reverse complement strand
CCCCGCCTGTGCGCCCCGGTCTTGCCCGCCCCGCGCCCCCCACCCCCCGGGGGGGGGGGCGGCCCCGCGGCCGCCACTACCGGAGGAGCCGGCCCGCCCCATGGCGGGCCGGGTAGTGCCTTACTTCTTGACCGGATTGCCTTCGGCATCGATCACCGTCACCTCGCCCAGGTTCAGCGCGCGCACGGCCGCTTCGGTCTGCTTGAGGTCACCCACCACCACCCAGGTCAGCGCCTGCGGCTTGATCTCGGCGGCGGCCTGCTGCACCTGTGCCGGGGTCATCGCCTCGATCTCGGCCTTGCGGCGCAGCACGTAGTCATCCGGGCGCTTGAACTGCACGATCGAACCGATGGTCGACGCCACCGCGCTGGCGGTCTCGTAGGCACCGGGCAGGCTCAGGGTCTGGATGTTGCGGATGCGGTTGACCTCGGCGGCGGTGGCCGGCTTGCTGCCGTCGGCGAACGCGGCGATTTCCTTGCGCATTTCCGCCATCGCCGGGCCGGTCTTGTCGATCTGCACCGGCGCGCTGGCCATCCACGGGCGCTGGCCCACCGAATTGATCGCGCTGCTGCGCGCACCGTACGACCAGTGTTTGTCCTCACGCAGGTTCATGTTCAGGCGCGAGGTGAAGTCGCCACCGATCACGCCGTTGGCAATATCGAAGCGGGTCGAGCTGGTGGCGCTGGACGGCGCGACCACCTGGCCGGCGAACAGGTTGGCCTGCACCGCGCCCGGCTGGTCGATCAGGAACACACGCGGGCCCTTCGGCAATGCGACGTCGGTCGCCGCCTTCACCTGCGGAGCATCGCCGGCAGCCTTCCAGTCGCCCAGCTGCTTGTCCAGCAGCGGCACGATTTCCGCCAGCGTGGTATCACCGACCACGATCAGGGTGCCGTTCTGCGGGCGCAGCCAGTCGTGGTGGAAATCAACCAGATCTTCGCGGGTCAGGCCGCTGATCGCCGCCTCATCACCACTGCCAGTGAACGGAATGGCATACGGGTGGCCCTTGCCATACAGCAGTGGCGGCAGCACGCGCATCGCCACCGCACCCGGGTTGACCTTCTCCTGCTGGATGCCGGCGATCCAGGTCGCCTTGACCCGGTCGATCTCGCCCTGCTCGAAGCGCGGCTCGCGCAGCAGGTCGCGGTACAGCGCCAGCGACGGTGCCAGGTTTTCCTTCAGTGCCGACAGGTCCACGCTCATCGAGTCCAGGCCGGCCGAGGCATCCAGGCTGGCGCCCAGCGCATCGGCAGCATCGGCGAAGGCCAGCGAGCCGAGCTTGCCGGCGCCTTCGGTCATCAGGCTCATGGTGAAGTTGGCGGTGCCCGGCTTGCGGCCCTGGTCGGCGCTGAAGCCGCCCGGGAACTGGTAGCTGAACTGCACCACCGGAATCTCATGGCGTTCGGCCAGGATCACCTGGGTGCCGTTCTTCAGCGTGGCGCGCTGCAGCGCCGGGAACTTCAACTGGGGGAACTCGCGGGTCTGCGGCACGCCGGCCTTGCGGTCGACCTGCTCCGGCAGGGTGCTGTACTTGGGGTCCACCGCAGGAACGTTGAACGGCTTCGGCGCCTGGCTCGGGTCTTCCTTCAGCGCCACACGCTCACCCGGTGCGATCACCAGGGTGTGGCTGCCCTTGTCCAGCCACTGCGCGCCCAGCCGGCTCAGATCAGCAGCACTGGCCTTCTCGATGTTGGCCAGCGAGGTGCGGAAGCAGCCCGGGTCGCCGGTGAACACCGCGCACTCGGCCAGTGCGTCGGCCTTGCCGCCGAAGCCGCCGATGCGCTCGATGCCGCGGATGAAGCCGGCGCGGGCACCGGTCTTGGCGCGCTCCAGCTCGGCCGCGGTGGGGCCCTGCTTGATCAGGCGGTCCAGTTCCTCGTCGATGATCTTCTCGACCTTGGCCGGGTCCTGGCCCTGCTTGACCGTCGCCATGATCACGAAGTTCGAACCCAGCTGCGAGGTCGAAAGGCCCGAGGCGATGCTGTCCACCAGTTTGTCCTGGTGCTGCAGGCGCTGGCTCAGGCGCGAGGACTTGGCACCGCCCAGGACCTGCGCGAACAGCTGCAGCTGATCGACATCGGTGGTGCCGACCTGCGGCACGTTCCAGGCGCGGTAGATGCGCGCCTGCGGCACCTTGTCGGTCATCGTCTCGCGCGTGTCGGCGTTGCGCTTGGCCACGTTCACTGCCGGCTGCGCCATGGTCGGGCCGGCCGGGATGCTGCCGAAGTACTTGCCGACCTTTTCCTTGGCAGTGGCCAGGTCGATGTCGCCGGCCAGCACCAGCACCGCGTTGTTCGGGCCGTACCAGGTGCGGAACCAGGTCTTCACGTCATCCAGCGACGCCGCGTTCAGATCGTTCATCGAACCGATCACGCCGTGGTGATACGGGTGGCCTACCGGGTACAGCGCCTTGTTGAGCTGGTCCCAGGCCTGACCGTAGGGCTGGTTCTCGCCCTGGCGCTTCTCGTTCTGCACCACGCCACGCTGCTCGTCCAGCGCCGCCTGGTCGATCGCACCGACCAGATGGCCCATGCGGTCCGACTCCATCCACAGCGCCATGTCCAGCGCGGTGGTGGGCACGTTCTCGAAGTAGTTGGTGCGGTCGGTATTGGTGGTGCCGTTCTGGTTGGTGGCACCGACCTGCTTGAACGGTTCGAAGAATTCGCCGTCGTGGTTTTCGCTGCCCTGGAACATCAGGTGTTCGAACAGGTGCGCGAAGCCGGTACGGCCGGCCGGTTCGTCCTTGCTGCCCACGTGGTACCAGACGTTGACGGCGACGATCGGCGCCTTGCGATCGGTATGCACGATCACGCGCAGGCCGTTGGGCAGGGTGAACTGCTCATACGGGATATCGACCTTGGCCGGTGCGGTCGGCTTGGCCGCCAGCGCATGGGAAGGCACAAGCGTGCCCAGGGCGGTGCTGAGGGCGACGGCCAGCAGTGCAGCGCGCGGGCGAAGGGCGAGAGACATATCCGGATCCTTGGTCACATAGGTGAACCCCGATCCTAGCCTGCGCACGCAGCGGCAGGAATCGGCCAGCAGTCACTGGGGGTGTTTGCCCCTGTGCCCCATCCGCAGCGCCGATCTGCGCTGCCTGACCGGTCACAAGCGCCCGCCAGGACCGTCCGGACAGTGTCCGCAGCACATCGAATGGACAGGTGTCCGCCTACCGGACACTTCTCGACCAAACAAAAACTCTTGCAAATCAACAACTAAAAGTTGGCACGGGGATTGCTTGGTACTTCCTGCGCCAGGAAGGGCTTCAGATGAAAGCTGACTGAAGACTGAACAAATGCAGGAAACCGAAAATTTTCCTTGCAAGCCCAGAATTGGTGTACTACCTTACTACCACACCACTGATCACCAACACTAAACAGGCCCCGTCATGAACGCCAAGACCATTGCCATCGCCATCGCCCTGATCGCCGGCACCGCGGTTGTTTCGTCGGTGCAGGCCTCCGAATCCATCCAGACCCTGGCCACCGTGCAGGTCCGCCCGGCCGCCGACCAGCTGGCCCAGCAGGCCTGGGAACAGGCCAGCGGCATCCCGACCCTGGCCACCGTGGAAGTGCGCCCGAGCGCCGACCAGCTGGCCGAGCGCAACGGCTACGTTGCCGCCCCCGTTGCTGCCGCGATGCCGATCACCACCCTGGCCTCGGTGGAAGTGCGCCCGAGCCTGGAACAGCGCGTCGCCCTGGCCGCCGAAATGGAAGCCCAGCGCTACGCCGCCACCCTGGCTGCTGCCGCCACCAACGTCGCCAACTCGGTCATCGTCAACCTGCCGGCCCTGCAGGTGCGCCCGAGCGCCGCCGACCTGCAGGCCCTGGCCACCGAAACCGCCCAGGGCCTGCTGCGCCCGTAACCGGTGCCGCCCTGCCCAGCGCAGGGCGTGCGCCGTAAAGGCGGCGGTCATCGCAGGTACACTGCGCCGATGAATGCCGCGCCCCAGTTCCATGTGATCCTGTTCCAACCGGAAATCCCGCCCAACACGGGCAATGTGATCCGGCTCTGCGCCAACACCGGCGCGCAGCTGCACCTGGTCGAGCCGCTCGGCTTCGCACTGGAAGACAAGCAGCTCAAGCGCGCCGGCCTGGACTACCACGAATACTCGCGCCTGCAGGTGCACCCCGACTTGGACACCGCGCTGGCGCGGATCGCACCGAAGCGCTTGTTTGCCCTGAGTACGCGTGCCAGCGTGCGCTACGACAGCGTGGCCTTTGAAGATGGTGATGCGTTCCTGTTCGGCCCGGAAAGCCGCGGCCTGCCGCAGGACGTGCTCGATGCCTTGCCCGATGGCCGCCGCCTGCGCCTGCCGATGCGGCCGGACAACCGCAGCCTCAATCTTTCCAACACCGTTGCGGTGGTGATGTACGAAGCGTGGCGGCAGCACGGGTTTGCTGGCGGTGCGTAAACCGCCTCAGGTGAGTGTGGACCTGCTTCTGGTGGGTGCGGACCTTGGTCCGCACCGATGCCCGGTCGCGCGCTGAAGGAATGTGCCAACCAGGGTTGGCACCTACCAAAGCACATCCCAGGTGGCCGTGGCAGGTGCCATGTGCAGTTGATCCACGCCATGCGTGGATGGTGTTCCCCGCACCGCCTAGAACGCGTTGATGCCGGTCAGTTCGCGGCCGATCACCAGCTGGTGCACGGTCTCGGTGCCTTCATAGGTGATCACCGATTCCAGGTTCAGTGCATGCCGGATCGCCACATGCTCGGTGGTGATACCGGCCCCGCCCAGCAGGTCTCGACACTCGCGGGCGATGTCGATGGCCATCCGGCAGTTGTTCCACTTGGCAAGGCTGACCTGCTGCGGCTGCAGCTGGCCGGCCTCCTTCAGGCGGCCCAGCTGCAGCGCCAGCAGCTGCGCGGTGGTGATGCGGCGGGCCATTTCGGCCAGCTTGATCTGCGCGCTCTGCGTGGCCGCCAGCGGGCGACCGAACAGCACGCGTTCCTTGGCATAGCCCAGCGCTTCATCCAGGCAGGCAATGGCAGCGCCGATCGGGCCCCAGCTGATGCCGTAGCGGGCCTGGGTCAGGCAACCCAGCGGGCCCTTCAGGCCCTTCACGTTCGGCAGGCGGTGGCTGTCGGGCACGCGCACGTCGTCGAAGAACAGCGCGCCGGTCAGCGATGCGCGCAGGCTCATCTTGTGCTTGATCTCCTGCGTGGTGAAGCCGGCCATGCCCTTTTCCAGCACGAAGCCCTGGATGCCGTCTTCGGTCTGCGCCCAGACGATGGCCAGATCGGCCACCGGGCCGCTGGTGATCCACATCTTGCTGCCGCTGATGCGCCAGTCGCTGCCGTCACGCACCGCGCGGGTCTTCATGCTGGCCGGATCGGAACCGCCGTGTGCCTCGGTCAGGCCGAAGCAGCCGATCAGCTCACCGCGCGCCATCGCCGGCAGCCACTGCTGGCGCTGTTCCTCGCTGCCGTAGGCATAGATCGGGTACATGCACAGCGAGCTCTGCACCGAGACGAAGCTGCGCAGGCCCGAATCGCCGCGCTCCAGCTCCTGGCAGATCAGGCCATAGCTGACCGCGCCGAGGCCACCACCGCCGTATTCGGCCGGCAGGGTGGCACCGAGCAGGCCCAGCGCGGCGATCTCCGGCACCAGCTCTGAAGGGAAGCGGGCCTGGTCGAAGGCATCGCCGATGATCGGCAGCACGCGCTCGTTGGTGAAGCGGGCGACGCTCTCCTGCACCGCGCGCTCTTCCTCGTTGAGCAGGGAACGGACATCGAACAGATCGTACGGATGCAAAGCCATGGCACTCACGCGCAGTCAGGACCCGGCCATTGTCGGTCATCCGCAAGCATCGCGTCTGGCAGGTGTGGACCTTGGTCCACACGGAAGCGGGTCCGGGCGGTGAAACAATGTGCCAACCAAGGTTGGCACCTACCCGGCCACGTGCATTACGCTGCACCGCAGCAATCATGACGTGAACATCGTCGATCTAGCTCGATCACGCGCGGCCCGGTACCCTGACACATTCAAACAACCGTTTCGCTCGTGGCTGCACGCGCGATTCCCAGGCACCGCCGGTGGCCCCGATGCCGGCCCTACCCACGAGTCATGCAATCGATGAGCGCTGAAGCCAACGCCCTGCCCCCGCGTGAAGTAATGGAGTTCGACGTGGTGATCGTCGGCGCCGGCCCCGCCGGCCTGGCCACCGCGATCCGCCTGCGCCAGCGCGCGATCGAAGCCGGCCGCGAACTGTCGGTGTGCGTGCTGGAGAAGGGCTCCGAACCGGGCGCGCACGTCCTGTCCGGCGCCGTGATGGATCCGCGCGCACTGACCGAACTGTTCCCGGACTGGGCCGAGCGCGGCGCACCGCTGAAGCAGAAGGTCACCCGCGACGAATTCCTGTTCCTCAGCGAAACCGGCGCACGCAGCACGCCCAATGCGCTGCTGCCGGAGTGCTTCCACAACGAAGGCAACTACATCATCAGCCTGGGTGAAGTGACCCGCTGGCTGGCGCAGCAGGCCGAAGCGCTGGAAGTGGCGATCTTCCCCGGCTTCGCCGCAGCCGAGGTGCTGTACGGCGACAATGGTGAAGTGATCGGCGTGGCCACCGGCGACATGGGCATCGAGAAGGACGGCAGCATCGGTCCGGCCTTCGAACGCGGCATGGCGCTGCAGGCCAAGTACACGATCTTCGCCGAAGGCGCACGCGGCCACCTCGGCCGCCAGCTGATCGCGCGCTACAAGCTGGACGAAGGCAAGGACCCGCAGGCCTACGGCATCGGCATCAAGGAACTGTGGCAGATCGACCCGGCCAAGCATGAGCCGGGCCTGGTGGTGCACGCCGCCGGCTGGCCGCTGGACAGCGACACCTACGGTGGTGCGTTCCTGTACCACGCCGACGGCGGCAAGGTCGCCATCGGTTATGTGGTTGGCCTGGACTACAGGAACCCGTGGCTGAGCCCGTTCGAGGAATTCCAGCGCTTCAAGACCCATCCGTCCATCCGCAAGCACCTGGAGGGTGGCACCCGCATCGGTTACGGCGCGCGTGCGATCACCGCCGGTGGCCTGCTGTCGCTGCCCAAGACCGTGTTCCCCGGTGGCGCGCTGGTCGGCTGCGAGGCCGGCTACCTCAACGCCAGCCGCATCAAGGGCAGCCATGCCGCGATCAAGACCGGCATGCTGTGCGCCGATGCCGCGTTCGACGCGCTGGCCGCCGACCGCCAGCACGATGAACTGAGCGCCTACCCGAAGGCGTTCGAAGCCAGCTGGCTGTTCACCGAACTGCAGCAGGCCAAGAACTTCAAGCAGTGGTTCAAGAAGGGCCAGACCGTGGCCACGCTGATGACCGGCGTGGAGCAGTGGCTGCTGCCAAAGCTGGGCGTGCGCAATCCGCCGTGGACCCTGCACCGCACGCAGCCGGATCACGTCTGCCTGGAGCCGGCGGCCAAGCACACCCGCATCGCCTACCCGAAGCCGGATGGCGTGCTGACCTTCGACCGTCTCAGCTCGGTGTTCCTCAGCAGCACCAACCACGACGAGAACCAGCCCAGCCACCTGACGCTGAAGGACCCCAGCATTCCGGTGAAGGTGAACCTGGCCGAGTACGCCGGCCCGGAAGCCCGCTACTGCCCGGCGGGCGTGTACGAGTTCGTCGGTGAAGCCGATAACGCGCGCCTGCAGATCAACGCGCAGAACTGCGTGCACTGCAAGACCTGCGACATCAAGGACCCGACCCAGAACATCGTCTGGGTGACCCCGCAGGGCGGTGGCGGCCCGAACTATTCGGGCATGTGATTGCTCCGGGCTGCGACCGCGTGTCGCAGCCCACCTGCCCCGCTGCGTCGCTATCCTGCCCGCCCATGCGTGCTTTCCGCCTGCTCATCACCATTGCTTTGACCCTGGCGGCCACGGCCTGCCAGCGCCCGCCTGCGGCACCGGCCACGCCGGAACAGGCGCAGCAGCAGGCCATGCAGCGCGCGTTCGAGCTGTGCGCCGGCTGCCACACCGTGCAACCTGGTGGCATCCACCGCTTCGGACCCAATCTGCACGGCGTGATCGGCCGCCGCGCTGGCAGCCTGCCGGACTATGGCTATTCCGACGGCATGCGCCGCGCCGATATCACCTGGACCGCGCAGACCCTGGATGCGTTCCTGCAGTCGCCCACCCACGTGGTACCCGGCACGCGCATGTACAACGCCTTCCCCAGCGCCGAACGCCGCACACTGGTGATCGCCTACCTGCTGCAGCAGTCGGCTCAGTGAGCCAGGCGCTGCAGCTGTCGCTGCAGCCGTGCCACAAATTCCGCCACCGCCGCGAACAACGGCGCCACATCGGTTTCCGCCGCATCCTGCAGACGCTCCACCAACGCATTGGCCTGCCCGGCCAGCACTGTCGCTCCCACCGCGCCCAACCCACCGGCCTGACGATGCAGGTGCAGTGCGGCCGCCTCGCGATCTCCAGCCTGCAGCGCGCGCTGCACGGCGGCAAGATCGCCCTCGCTGGCCTGCAACAGGCTGTCGCGCAGCTGCTCGGCCACCGCACGCGAGCCGAAGCGCCGCTGCAGGCTGTCCAGATCGGGCAGCGTCCCAGCATCGTCGGCGGCGGACTCGGCCTGCGGCTCCTCGAACGACTGTCCCTGCGCCTGCGGCAACCAGCGCAGCAGTGCGGTGCGCAGCGTGGCCAGTGACAGCGGCTTGGCCAGCACTTCGTCCATGCCGGCCTCGCGGCAGCGCCGTGCATCGTCATCCAGCACACTGGCGGTCAGCGCCAGCACGGTCAGCCGCGGCTGGCCGTTGCGGCCCTCGCGTTCGCGCAGCAGGCGGGTGAAACCGAAGCCATCGAGCACCGGCATCCGGCAGTCGGTGATCACCAGATCGAAACTCTCCGACGACAGCCGATCCAAGCCCTGCTGGCCGTCACCGACCATCACATGCGGCACCCCCAGCTGCTGCAGTCGCCAGGCCATCATCGCCTGGTTGGTCGGGTGGTCTTCGATCACCAGCACCCGCGCCTGGCGCAGCGCCGGCGGCAGCAGCGAGGCCTGTTCCTGCTCGGCGACCAGCGCTTCCACATCACCGCTGCCGGCTTCCACCAGCGACAGCCGCACCTCGGCGCGGGTCCCTTCGCCCAGCGTGCTGTGCAGCTCCAGCTCGCCGTCCATCATCTGCACCAGGCGCTGGCAGATGCTCAGGCCCAGGCCGGTACCCCCATGGTCGCGCTGGATGTAGGCACCGGCCTGGGTGAACGGCGCAAACAGGTGCTGCAGCTGTTCCGGCGCGATGCCGATACCGGTGTCGGTGACGCTCAGGCACAGCGGCTGGCTGCCGTCTTCGGCGGTCGGCCCGAGCACGTCCAGCTGCAGCCGCACTTCGCCGCGCACGGTGAACTTGATGGCGTTGCTGAGCAGGTTGAACACGATCTGGCGCAGGCGCACGCCATCCACTTCGTGCGCGGCCGCCAGCTGCGGGTCGATCTGCACGTGCAGGTCCAGCCCACGTGCACTGGCCTGCGCCGACAACAACCGGCACACGCTTTCCAGCAATGGCCGCAGCGGCTGCGGCACCGGTTCCAGGCGCAGTGCGCCGGCCTCCAGCCGCGAGTAGTCAAGAATATCGTCGAGGATCTGCCGCAGCATCTGCGCCGAATCCTCGATCACCCCGAGGATGCGCTGCTGCTCGGCATCCAGCGGCGAATGCGCCAGCACTTCCAGCATGCCCAGCACGCCACTCATCGGCGTTCGGATTTCATGGCTCATGGTCGCCAGGAAACGCGACTTCGCCTCCGCCGCCTGTTCGGCGTCGGCCTTGGCCGCAGTCAGGGCCTCGGCCTGTGCACGCGCCTCGCTGACATCCACCCAGTATCCACTCCAGGTGACCACGCCCGCTTCCGCCGCATAGGGATGGGCCTGGCTGCGCACCCAGCGCGCGCCGGTGCCTTCAGGTCGCAGCCGGAACTCGAGAACAAGCGGTGCGAACTGGCGCGCCGCCTGCTCGACCGCATGCAGGATGTGCTCGCGGTCGTCTTCCTCGATGCGCTCCAGCAGGCACATTGCATCCTGTTCGGCCTGCTGCCGGCTGATCCCGAACAACGCCTGCAGGTCACCGGCAATGAACGGGAAGCTGAGGGTTCCGTCTGCCGCGCGGCGAGCCTGATAGACCACGGCAGGCAGGTTGTCGGTGACTTCGGCCAGGCGCTGTTCCAGGTGACGCCGTCCGGCCACCTCGCGGCGCAGCCGCCAATGCCCGATGGCGTGCACCAGCAGCGCGGTGAGCAGCACCAGCAGCAGCGGCACGCCCCAGCGCATCGCGCTGTTCCAGTCCAGGCCGTTGCGGTACTCGACGGCCAGCCAGTCCCCGCGCAGGGCCTCGCGCTTGCGCGGCGTCATCTGCAGCAGCAGGCGGTCGAAGGTGGTGGCCAGGGCGGCATGGCGGCGCTCAACCGCCAGCACCAGCTGATCGTTGAAACCTGCCGGTGCCGCCACCTGCAGGCGCCCCGGGAAGCGGTTGCGCAGCAGATGGTCAACCAGTGCCAGGTTGCCTACGTAGGCATCGGCGTCGCCATTGATCAGGCGCTGCAGGGCCTGTTCCGCGCTGCGTGCCGCGATGATCCGCGCCTGCGGCGCCTGCTGCAGCACATAGCCACGCACACGTTCCGGATCGGACAGCAGCACCCGCTTGCCCTGCAGGTCGGACAGGCCCAGCAACGCCGGGCTGTCACGCCGGCTGACGATCACGTTCGGCACGCTGATGAAGGGCTGGCTGAACACCCAGTCCGGGCCCAGGTAGCGAGAATCGGCAGGAATGCCCATCACCGCCTGCAGCTCGCCGCGGCGTGCCTTCTCGCGCACCTCGTACCAGTCATGGCTGTTTTCCACCTGCAGGTTGGCGCCAGCCTGCAGCAGGCGCCGCAGGTATTCGCTGGCCAGGCCACTGGGGTTGCCATCCTGGTCCGCGAACGACAGCGGCGCCGCGTTCGGCGCGAAGCCGATCTTCAACGGCTGCTCCAATACCCGTTTCTCGGCCTGGCTCAACGCCAGCTGTGCCGATGCCGACCACTGCGGAGGTGGCAGCCAGCGCTGCACCAGGGCATCGCGCTGGGCCTGGCTGGTCGCAGCCAGTGCCAGGTCCAATGCTTCGGCCAACGGCTGCTTGCTGTTGGGAACACCGAAGTGCAGCCGTTCGGGCGGCAGATCGCTGGGGCGCAGCAGCACGACCCCCTGCAGGTCCTCGCGTGCGATCAGTTCGGTGGCCACGTAGGCATTGCCGATGTAAACGTCGGCCTTGTCGTCTCTGACCATCTCCAACGCCGCCAACGAGCTGTTTGCGACAAGCTGTCGTGCCCGGGGAAAGCGCGCCCGCACCTGCGGGCCGGTCAGGAAGTCCTGCTCGATCACCACCCGCAGTCCATCCAGGTCGGGGATGTCGGAGGCACGCAGGTCATCCGGGCGTCCCACCAGGGCCAGCGGTGCCTCGCCATAGGCGGCGGTATAGACCATGCAGCGGGTGCGGTCGGCACTGAGACCGACATTCATCACTACATCGATCTCGCCACGACATGCCGCATCCAGCACGGATGTCCAGTCGGGATAGCGCCGTGCCTCCACCTTCACGCCCAGCTGACGGGCGAGAAGCGACAGATAATCCGGGCCCAGGCCGACCTGCTGGCCATCACGGAGGGACTCGAACGGCGGCCAGCCACTGTCATACTGGCCCACGACGATGCTCGGATGCGCGGCAAGGTACTCGCGCTGCAGCGGGCTGAGCGGCAACAGCCCAGGCACCGCCTGTGCCAGCGCCGCAGGCAGCACCAGCACGGCCAGCAGCAGGACCAGCCCGCGAACAGCCCAGCTACGCATCGGCGTTGATCTCCTAGAATCTGCCAGGAACCGCGATGGTCGCGGTCCGGCGTGCCCGGTGGCCATACTAGAGCATGAGCTTGCGCATCATCATCGCAGACGACCACCCGGTGGTCCGTATCGGTACCCGTGCCGTCATCGAATCGAGCGGGGTGGGCCGCGTGGTCGGCGAAGCCGACAGCGCGCAGGCGCTGATGGCCCTGCTCGGCAGCCAGCCCTGTGACCTGCTGGTAACCGACTACTCCATGCCGGGCAGTCCCCAGGCCGACGGCTTCGCCATGATCGGCATGATCCGCCGCCGTCATCCCGACCTGCCGGTGCTGATGCTCAGTGTCTCCAACAACCTGGCGATCCTGCGCATGGTGCTCGACAGCGGCGTGCTCGGCCTGGTCGACAAGAGTTCGTCGATGGACGAACTGCCACAGGCCATCCAGGCGGTCTACCGGGGCCAGCCCTACATCAGCCGCAGCCTGCGCGAGCGGGTCGAGGCCGCTGGCAGCTGGCGCATGCGCGAGGGCGACGGCAAGCCCCTGTCGCCACGCGAGGTGGAGGTGCTGCGGCTGCTGGGCACCGGCATGACCGTGAAGGAAATCTCGCTGCAGCTGCACAAGAGCGTCAGTACCATCAGCCGGCAGAAGGGTGACGCCATGCTCAAACTGGGCCTCAAGGGCGACGCCGAGCTGTTCGATTACCTGCGCGACGGCAAGATCTGAGAGCCAGATCACACAAGAAGGGCAGCTGCCACCGCCCTCTTTGACCGGCCGCCGATCTGTGCCAAGATGGTCCGGCATGAGTTCTCAATGCGAGGTCGAAGGAATCGACCGGCTCATGTCCTCGCTCCCGTTCCTGGTGGACGTGGCGCGGTTTCCTGCCGGCCGTCTGGCCCGGCAACGCTGACCATGGAGAGGCGCATGCATCATCCCCCCAAGCTATGTTGGACCCTGCCGTTGCGGCCTCTGCGCGTATTCGCGGCGTGCCTGCTCGTCTCTCTTTCCGCTGCCGCCTGCAGCGCCGCCGATCCGGCCCCCTCGTCCTCCCAGCCCGGCGCCCCTGCGCAGGCTGCCAATGCGCCCCGACAGGATGTTGCCCCGATGCAGACCCCCACCCCCGATGCCGCCGCCACCCCGCCCGACGCGCCGACCGTGATGTATTTCACCTACCAGGTGGACGGCGATGGCGCGACCTCCTATGAGGTCCAGAACGGCAGCGTGGCGACCTTCTGGTTCGGCCACACCTTCACTCTCGATGGCACCACGTACTACACGGGTTTCTCCTGGGATACCCGCGAGCACTACGGCAAGCCGGGCGAGCAGACGCCGGCCGGTCCGGATGACCGCGCCAACCTTGCCGAGGCCACCTTCGTGCTGGCCGGCACCGACGCCAGGAAGCCATGGAAGTTCCGTGGCCAGGAATGGACCATCGGCGCACTGGGCGCGTACGACAAGGCCGACGATGTCGATACCCGGCGCAAGCCGCTTGAACATCGCACGGCCGATGGTCGCCTGCTGCTGGCGGTGCCGACCAGCAGCTTCGACCGCGGCATCAGCAGCACCGGCTATGCGCTGCTGCTGTTCAACCCCAGGCGCAGCGAAGACGACGTGGACAGCAAGGTCTGGCGCTATGTCGGTTCAGTGCGCACGGGTGAGGACAACAGCGCCGCCTGCGACGACGGCAACGTGATGCCCTGCACCGACAGCGATGGCGAACTGGCCTTCGCTGCCGACGGCAACGGCCTGCCGCGACTGACCGTGACCTTCAAGGGCACCACCATCGAAGGCCCCGGCAAGACCCGCGCACTGGGTGCCGGCGACGCCGTGCACTACACCTTCGACAGCGCGACCCAGCAGTACGTCGCGCCCTGATAGCACCCGCCACGCGCGGGTTCCCTGTTGACCGACATGTTCTTGACTCACGGATGAGTCCGGTTGGCGATTCGCGGCACGCGCCGCTCCATCAACCCCGAGGAAAACGTCATGGCACAGCATGACTACAGCAGAAAGGAAGTCCTGGACATCGTCGAGCAGGTCGCCAGGCAGAAGGGCATCCCTGTGGATGACTTCATGCGTTTCGCGCACATCGAGACCGGCGGCACCTTCAACGAGCGCGCCCACAACACCTCATCCGGCGCCAAGGGCCTGTTCCAGTTCGTGCCCGGCTCCGCGCGCCAGTACCACCTGACCGGCCACGAGTTCGACCCCACCCGCAACACCGAAGCGGCCGCGCAGATGTACCAGGACAACCTGGACTCGATGGCGCGCCGCAACGAGCGCACCGGCAACCCGTACCTGTCCGGGGGCAACACGCCCACCGGGCTGGACCTGTACCTGGCCCACCAGCAGGGCAGCGCCGGCTACGGCTCGGTGCAGACTGCCATTGCCACCGGCACCTTCGGTGTGGTCCGCAACAGCCACGGCGACGAGATCAACATGCGCCGCAACGTGCTGAACCAGATCGGCTCCGACGCGAAGGCGCTGACCGGCCACACCTTGGCCGAGATGCGCGGGATGAACGACGGCGACCTGGCGCGGACGTTCTCCAGCTATTACATCCACAAGTACGCAGCGATCAGCATTCCGGAAAAGAACATCGAACCGCAGGCGGTAGTGCAGGGCCAGGGCCAGACCCCGGCAGCACCTGCACAGGCCAGCGCAGCCGTGGCGGCGGGTGCAGCCACGCTGGCGGCAACCGCAACGGCAGCTGCCACACCGAAGCCAGGCATTGAACTGCAGGCCGCCTACGAGGCCGGCGTGAAGTACGACGACGTCAAGTACGCCATCAACATTCCGGGCCACGCGCTGTACGTACCGGGCAAGACCGGCAAGAACGTGGAGCAGGGTTACATCGACTGTTCCGGCTGGGTCGGCACGCTGCAGAACCGGACCATGGACGAGATCAACCAGAAGGCCGGGCACGCGGTGTTCAGCAAGGCTGATCGCATCGATCTGGGCAACCTCGGTTCCGGTGGCATCGTGCGCAAGGCGTTCGACCAGTCCGGCGTGCTGCTGGACCGCGACGCGATCCTGAAGCCCGATGCGCTGAAGGAAGGCATGATCATCGGCCTGGATACGGCCAAGACCCGCCATGAGCACTGGAACGGCATCGACCACATCGTGATGGTGGTGCGCGACCCCAACACCGACAAGCTGCTGATCAGCCAGTCCACCGGCAGCAAGGGCGTGCACACCATGCCGGTCGAGGACTACCTCAAGCAGGTGAAGGACCACCCGAACTGGAAGCTGTACGCCTCCGATCCGCTGTCCAAGGCGCGCGACCTGCTGGAAAACCGCACCCAGTCGCACGAGCAGACCCAGGGCAAGCCTGCGGCCGAGCACAAGGCCGCTGCCACGCCGCACGCCGAACTGTACAAGCAGGGCGCGCACAGCGAGGGCGTGCGCAAGGTGCAGGAGCAGCTGGGCCACCTGGGCTACGTCGGCGCCGACGGCAAGCCGCTGGTCGAAGATGGCCGCTTCGGCCGCAACACCGACACGGCAGTGCGCCAGCTGCAGAAGGACAACGGCCTGGTGGTCGACGGCATTGTCGGGGCGAAGACCCTGGAGGCAATCAAGGACGCACGCGAACGGCCGTTGCTGAACGACGAGCGGCACCCGCGCAATCCGTTGTTCATCCAGGCCAGCAAGGGTCTGGAACTGCTGCCGGCCGGGACCTTCAAGGACCGCCACACGCTGGAAAGCGCTGCTGCGGCTTTGACCAAGGAGGCGCATGCCGCCGGCCTGCAGCGCATCGACTCGGTGGTGCCCAGCCCGAACGGTGAGCGCCTGTTCGCCGTGCAGGGCACCATCGGCGACCCGGCCGCCAGCCGCGTGGCGGTGGAGACCCGTGCCGCCAGCGAGCAGAGCCTGGCGCTCAGCAGCGGTGCCGTGCAGGGCGCGCCGAACGTGCTGCATCAGCAGCAGGACGCCCAGCAGGAGCAGGCCCGGCAGGCCCAGAAGGCGATGGGCGTCTAAGCCCGCGGCACCTTGGGAGAGAAGGGAGGGCCACGTTCGCGTGGCCCTTTCCCTTTCTGCCAGCTGAGCGGCCGGGGCCGCTTTCAGCCTTGCTTCATGCCGCCTGCCGCTAGATGAATGCGCAAGCCGCACGGTGGACCAGGCAATGTTCCGGCAATGTTGGAACGCCAGCGTGGACATCACGGCAGCCGGGGCGCCCCGCGCCCTCCCTGCCCAGCGTGGCATGCACCTCACAGGAGAACGAACATGCTCAGTACTTCCGCACTCAGCTTCCGTGGTCTGGCGATGGCCCTGGCCCTGCTGGCCGGTGTCGCCGTGGTCAGCGATGCCAGCGCGATGTCGAGGAAGGACAAGCGCACCCTGGTCGGCGCCGTGGTCGGTGGCGTGGCCGGCAACCTGCTCTCCAACGGTGATCCCGCTGCCACTGTCGGCGGTGCCGTGGCCGGCGGCGCGATCGGCAACCTGACCACCTCCGACCGCCGCGATCGTCGTTACTACGACAATCGCCGTTACGACAACCGCTACGATCGCCGTTACGACCGTGGCTACTACCGCAGCGGCTACTACGACCGCGGTGACGACCGTCGCTGGCAGCGCGAGCGCTACTACGACAACCGCTACTACCACGACCGCGGCCGCCATCGCGGCTGGTAAGCAGCGCGGCATCCCCCATGCCGATGCACGGACGGGCGGGTCGATGACCCGCCCGTTTGCGTTGGCCGCGTGCATGGCGTTGAATGCGCAGCCTTGGATGTGACTTTCCCCACTGGGGCTGCGGCATGACTTCTTCCTCCCACCGCGTGCAGGGCCTCAACAACGACGAGGTCGCTGCCGACTGGCCGCCGATCAGCACCGCAGACCTCGCGTGGCTGCGCCAGCGCTTTCCGCAGCTGGATGCGGGCAGCCAGCCGCACTGGCACAGTCCTCGACCGTTGTCGGCCGCCGCCATCGTCAATGGCACGCGCGGACCGGTGTTCATCAAGCGCCACCACCACAGCGTGCGCAGTGCCGCCTGCCTGGAAGAAGAACACCACTTCATCGCCCATCTCGCTGCCGCCGGCGTACCGGTGGTGCAGGTGCTTGCGGCAGCCGATGGCCACACCGCAGTCGAGCACGGCGAATGGACCTTCGAGCTGCATGCCGTGGGCGTGGGCGAGGACCTGTACCGCGATGCCGTGTCGTGGTCGTTGCTGACCGATGTCGCGCAGGCCCGCGAAGCCGGCCGCATGCTGGCCCGGTTGCACCGTGCCGCCGCCAGCTATCACGCGCCACAGCGCAGTACCCATCTGCTGGTCGCGCGCGACGATCTGATCCGCGCCGACGATCCCATCGCCGCGATCAAAGCCGAACTGCCCACACGACCGGGGCTGGCCCGCTATCTCGCGCGCATTCCGTGGGAAGCACAGCTGCAGCGCGACGTGCTGCCTTGGCACACGGGCCTGGCCGAGCGCCTGCGCGACGAGCCACGGCTGTGGGCGCACAACGACTGGCATGTCTCCAACCTGCTGTGGCGCGACGGGCAGGTCAGCACCGTGCTGGATTTCGGCCTGGCTTCGCCCACCAGCGCACTGTTCGACCTCGCCACCGCGATCGAGCGCAACGCAGTGGCGTGGCTGGAACTGGAGCGCGGCATGGAGGCGGTGCGCATCGACATCGCACTGGCGTTGCTCGACGGCTACCGCGAGGTGCTGCCGCTGTCGGCGGCACGCGTGCAGCTGCTGGCCGACCTGCTGCCGATGGTCCATTTCGACTTCGCACTGTCCGAAGTGGAGTACTTCGAAGGCATCACTGGCTCCACCGCAAACGCGGATGTGGCGTGGCAGCCGTTCATGCTGGGGCATCCGGCGTGGTTCCACAGCGCGCCGGGACAGGCACTGCTGCAGGCGTTGCACGCGGCAGCCTGAAGGGCACCGGCTCGCAAATCCGTACCATTTGTAGTGAAATGGTCACCTGAAGCGGGGGTGCCTGGATCTGCCAGGCTGAGAGAGTCCCTTGGAACCTGATCCGGTTTGCACCGGCGTAGGGAGCTTTGAGCCGCAGCCACACCCCCGTCATGGGCCGGTGCACCTGCGCGCCGTCGCTTCGTCTCCCTTGTTGTCCGAAGACGAACCGAATGAACCGCTGCCTGCGCCCCACCCTGCTCTCCCTCGCCCTCTGCGCCGCCTTGCCGCTGCATGCCAGCGAGGCCGACGCTGCCACCGATGCGGCTGCCACCGGCGCCGAGCGCTCGCCCACCGAACTGGCGGCAGTGCGCGTGCAGGCCGGCAAACCCAAGGCCGATACCTCACGCGTGAACGCCTTCGGTGGTGGGTCCTGGAAGGACACCCCGGCCTCGGTGAACGTGCTCGAGCGCGACTACCTCGACCGCCGCCAGGTGCGTTCGCTGTCCGAGCTGGCCAGCAATGATGCCTCGCTGGGTGATGCGTATGCGCCGGTGGGCTACTACCAGAACGTCGCCATCCGCGGCTTTGCGCTGGATGCCGCCACCGGCTACCGCTTCAACGGCCTGTCCATCGCCGGCGAACAGCGCCTGGCGCTGGAGAACGTGCAGTCGGTTGAGATCCTCAAGGGTGAAGCCGGCCTGGCCGCGGGTGTGATGGCGCCCGGCGGGATCATCAACTACATCGGCAAGCGCCCGGCCGAAGTGCGCACCGCCACGCTCGGTACCGACTCGGAAGGCTCGCGCTACGTCGCCGTCGATGTCGGCCACTGGATCACCCCGCGTTTCGGCCTGCGCCTGAATGCCGCATGGGATTCCAGCAATTCCTACGTCGAGCACGCCGATGGCCGTCGCAACTTCTACTCGCTGGCCGCCGACTGGCTGATTGGCGAACGCGGCAAGCTGGAAGTGGATGCCAACTACCAGACCAGCTCGCAGCGTTCGGTGTCCGGCTACCAGCTGCTGGGCGCGCGTGAGCTGCCGCACGGCGTGGATCGCGAATTCCTGCTCGGCTACCAGCCGTGGCAGCGCCCGGTGGATATCGCCAGCACCAACATCACCGCCCTGCACACCTACGACTTCAACGATGCCTGGCAGTCGCGCGTCTCGATCGGCCACAGCCGCTCGGTGATCGATGACAACGTCGCCTTCGCCTACGGCTGCTACTACGCCACGCAATGCGCCGATGGCAGCATGCCGGGCAACTACTTCGCGCCCAATGGCGATTACGACGTGTACGACTACCGCAGCCCGGACGACACCCGCCGCAACCAGCAGGCCCGTGCCGAGCTGCGTGGCCGCTTCGAGACCGGCAGCGTCGGCCACCAGCTGACCATCGGTGCCGATTACTTCCGCCGCACCGTGGACAAGCGCCCGAGCGTCAACGAGTACGTCGGCACCAGCAACATCCACGACGCGCAGGTGCCGGTGTTCGAGCCGTCGCCGAAGATGCCAGGGCCGTCCGCACGACGCCTGGACAGCCGCCAGACCGCGTTCTTCGCGCTGGACCGGATGAGCTTCGGAGACGAATGGCAGTGGCTGGCCGGCGGCCGCTTCGTGCGCCTGGACGAGCGTGCCTACGACAAGCGTGGCACCCCGCAGCGGCACAGCCGCCTGTCGCATTTCCTGCCGCAGACCGCCGTGGTGTGGAAGGCTACCGAACAGCTCAACGCCTATGCCAGCTACGTGCGCGGCATCTCGCTGGGCCAGGAAGCGCCCTTCTGGACCAGCAACGCCGACACCTTCCTGCCGTCGGTGCAGTCGCGGCAGCTGGAAGTGGGCGTGAAGTACGTGCCGGTCGAAGCACTGACGCTGGGCGCGGCGGTGTTCCGCATCTCGCAGCCGTACCAGTACGCCAAGCCGGACAGCAGCGACGTCGGCTACAGCTTCGTCGAAGAAGGCACGCAGACCCACACCGGCCTGGAGCTGACCGCCAACGGCCAGCTGACCGACGCACTGCAGATCGTGGCCAGCGCCAGCGTGCTGCAGGCGCGCGCGCGCGACACCGGCACCCCGGCCTATGAAGGCCATCAGCTGGTGAACGTGCCGAAGGTGCGCGCCAGCGTGCACGTGGCCTATGCGCTGCCGTTCGTGCAGGGCCTGGATGTGACCGGCGGCTGGCGCTATGCCGGTGCCAACGTGGCCCGCGCCGACGGTGGCGTGCGCGCACCGGACTACTCGGTGTTCGACGCCGGCCTGCGTTTCCAGCATCGCCTGCACGAGCGCGCGGTGACCTGGAACCTGTCGGTGGACAACGTGTTCAACCGCTTCTACTGGCGCGATACCGGCAGCAGCGGCGGTGACTACTACCTGTTCCCCGGCGCACCGCGACAGGCCCGCCTGTCGGTGACGTTCGCGCTGTGAGCGGCGTCATGCTCGAGTGGACCGCCGCGCTGTGCAGCATCCTCGGCGTCTGGCTGATGGCCAAGCGCCGGCTGGTGGCGTGGCCGGTCGGCCTGCTGTCGGTGACGCTGTATGGCCTGGTGTTCGCCGAGGCCAAGCTGTACTCGGACACACTGCTGCAGGTCGCCTTCGGTGGTTTCCTGGTCTATGGCTGGCTCAACTGGCGGCAGCACGCCGCCGACGAGGGCAGCGTCCGCATCGTGCCACTGGCGCGCGGCAAGCTGCTGCGCGACCTGGCCATCGGCCTGTGTGGTGGCGTCGCGCTGGGTGCGGCCATGCACACCTTCACCGATGCCGCGCTGCCGTGGCTGGACGCGATGCTGACCGCGCTGAGCCTGGTCGGCCAGTGGTGGCAGGCGCGCCGCCACGTGGCCTGCTGGTGGGTGTGGATCGCGGTGGACGTGGTGTACGTGGGTGCCTACCTGTTCAAGTCGCTGCACGTGACCGCAGCGCTGTACGTGTTCTTCCTCGGCCTGGCCGTGTTCGGGCTGCGCGCATGGAGCGCGGCAGCCCGTGAACCACAGGTAGCAACGCAGTAGCGCCACGCCATGCGTGGCCGGGGCTTACCGGTAGTCGCCAACCTTGGTTGGCGCACACCTGCCGACCAAGGTCGGCATCTACCCAACACATCCACGCAGGGCGTGGATCTACTGCACCCGCAAGATCAGTAGAGCCACGCCATGCGTGGCTTGGGGCTACCGGTAGTCGCCAACCTTGGTTGGCGCACGCCTGCCGACCAAGGTCGGCATCTACCCAACACATCCACGCAGGGCCTGAATCTACTGCACCCGCAAGGTCAGTAGAGCCACGCCATGCGTGGCTTGGGGCTACCGGTAGTCGCCAACCTTGGTTGGCGCACACCTGCCGACCAAGGTCGGCATCTACCCAACACATCCACGCAGGGCCTGAATCTACTGCACCCGCAAGATCAGTAGCGCCACGCCATGCGTGGCTTGGGGCTACCGGTAGTCGCCAACCTTGGTTGGCGCGCGTGCCGACCAAGGTCGGCATCTACCCAACACATCCACGCAGGGCGTGGATCTACTGCACCCGCAAGATCAGTAGAGCCACGCCATGCGTGGCTGGGGGCTTACCGGTAGTCGCCAACCTTGGTTGGCGCACGCCTGCCGACCAGGGTCGGCATCTACCCGGCGCATCCACGCATGGCGTGAATCTACTGGGTAAGCAGCAGGCCCAGCCGCAGCGGCTGACGCATGTCGGCCGGTGGCGCGGCCTGCAACGGCGCGGACTGCAATGTCGCGCGCAGGTCGGCGTCGACCTGGGCGTCGCCCAAACTGTCGAATTCGAGTTTCGAGATGCGGCCATCCGCAGCGATCCACACGCTCACCGGCAACGGCGTCGGCGTATCCGGGTGTGCCTGCAGCCATTCCAGCACGCGCTGCGCCTGCGGGTTCTGCTCCTGCTGCAGGCGCTGCTGCAACTGGCCGCCGACGGCGGCGGCATAGGCCATCCAGTGTGCGGGAGCCTCCTGCGCGGAAACGCTGGCACTTCCAAGTGCGAGCGCACCGGACAGCGCGGCCAACGGCCGCCACCAGCGGCGTGCGCCGGTTGTGTTCCTTGCCATCGCCATCGCCCGCCCCTGCGCTCTCATCCAACGGCTGATGGTCGGCGCGTTAGATGACAGGCAGATGGCGGTCGGCACTGCCCGGCGCGATCACTCGCCCAGGTCGGCCAGCACCTTGCGCGAGGGCGCGAAGAAGGTCACGCCGGTGGTGGCGGTGGAGAAGTCGAGGATGCGGTCGTGCAGCGGCGCGGGATTGCCGATGAACATGCGCTCGAGCATCTTCTCGATCACCCACAGGCGGCGCGTGTAGCCGATGAAGTAGGTGCCGTACTCGCCGCGCCCCGGGTTGGCGAAGGGCATGTTGTCACGCAGGATCTCGTGCTCGCCGTCGGCATCCTCGATGGTGCACAGCGTCTTGTGCGATTTCTGCGCATCGGCCGGTGCATCGTCCAGCTCGATGTTGTCGTGCTTGGTGCGGCCGATGATCGCTTCCTGTGCCTCGGTCTTCTGCGCACGCCAGGCATCGAGGTTGTGCAGGTACTTCTGCACCACCACGTAGCTGCCACCGGCATGCGCCGGGTCTTCATCGCCCACGATGGTGGCTTCCGGCAGCGACAGCCCTTCCGGGTTGGCGGTGCCATCGACGAAGTCGAGCAGGTCGCGGCCGTCGAAGTAGCGGAAGCCGGCCACGTCATCGACCGTTTCCACCGCATCACCGAACGCCATCAGCAGGTTGCGCTCGAACGCCACGATCAGGTCCATGGTGCGCGCACGGATGTGGTACAGCAGGTCGCCCGGCGTGGACACCGCGGTGTGGGTCGCGCCCTTGATCTCGCGGAACGGCGCCAGCTCACGCGGCGGCGTGGTACCCACCAGCGGCTGCCACACGCGGTGGCCAATGGCCACGTTGCAGGTGAAGGTGCGCTCGATCTCGCGGATGGCGGTGTTCTTGATCAGGTCATCGGTGCTGGCCAGCACCTCGCGCGCCTTGGCGATCGACGCCTCGTCATCCTTCACCTTCAGCACCAGGAACGCCGCCGAATGGGTGAGCGGCGCGGTGATCTGCTGCGGCTCGTTGTCGAGCGTGTGGTTGAGGGCGGTGATCGGTGCGGGCTGGGAGTTCACGGCGGTTCCTGCTGGCTTGAGGCGGGCGCATCGCGTGTGGCGATGTGCGGGCGATCATAGCGGAACCGCCTGACCGGGGACGGAGCGGTTCTCGTTCCGTCCACCGGCGAAGGTACGAAGACCTCAATCCATATCACTCCAGACCGCCAGCTCGTAGCCATCCAGATCGCGGAAGTGGAAGCGGCGGCCACCGGGGAAGGCGAATACCGCCTGCACCACCTCGCCACCGGCGGCAATCACGCGCTGCTGGGCGTCGGCAAGGTCCGCGCAGTAGAGAATCACCAGTGGGCCGCCCTGCGCACGTACCGGTGTGTCGGACACGAAGCCGCCTTTCAGGCGGCCGTCGTCGAACTCGGTGTAGGCCGGGCCGTAGTCCGTGAATTTCCAGCCGAATACCTCGCCGTAGAAGCGCTTGCTGCGGGCGATGTCGGCGACGTTGAATTCGATGTTGTCGATGCGGCGCTCGGCATCGCGGGGTGCGGCGTGGCTCATGGCGTGACTCCTGGGTGGGAGCCCCAGCTTCGGTCAGCGCGGCACGGCGGTCTTGAACAAAACGGCCATCATCGGCCCCATTCCAGGCGCAGCTGCCGTGCGGTCATGCTGGCAAGCTCGCGCGCCTCACGGCCGAGGTGGGCCTGGTCGGCATAGCCGGCATCAGCGGCCAGCATCGCCAACGAATGCTGCGGCAACCCACGGCTGTGGCGCAGGAAGCGTTGCAGGCGCAGGATCCGCTCCAGCGTCTTGGCGCCGTAGCCGAACTGCGACTGGCTGAAACGGCGCAGGCTGCGCGGGCTCAGGTTCAAGCCTGCCGCCAGCTCGTCCAGCGTAGCTTGGCCACGGCCAAGCGCGTGGAACAACACATGAGCCCGTTGCGCCTGCACGTCGAGGGCCGCCGCGCCCATGTGCTGCTGCAGGCAGTACGCCATCCGCTGCAGGCGCTGCGCAGGCGCGGTGTCACCGATGGAAGCCGCAGCCTTCTTCGCCCACGTGCCCTTCAGATCGGCCAGTGGCACCGCCTGGCCGATGATCTCGGCCAAGGGCAGGCCGAGCGCGGCCAATGCCTGGCCAGGTCGGAAGCGTGCCCCCAGTACCTGTGCACCGGGTGCCAGTGCCGGATGTGCAGCCACCCGATCCGGGCCGACCACGAACAGCGCGCCGTCGCGCCAGAGGATATCCACGCAGCCATCGGGCAATACGGTGATGTGCCCATCGGCATCGGCAGGGAGCTGGCTCTGCCACAGCTGGCCGAAGTGGCCACGCAGCGGCGCAGGCGCCAGATGCTCCTGGTAGGCCATGCCAGTACCTGCGAGGGAGGAAGGGTCGCCCATGCCGCATTGTGGCGCCACAGGGCCCATAAAAGTGAAGCCCGGCGCGAGGCCGGGCTTCGGTTGGCGTGTGGGAGAGAGAGAGAGTCACACGCCAGCACAACACGCACTAACGACAGGCGTTTGTTACCAGGTGAAGCGCGGGCCCACGAACCACTCGCGGTCGCCGGCCTTGGCCAGCTTCACTTCGCCACTCAGGCCCCAGTTCTGGTTGAACTTGGCGGTGGCGCCGACGCGGCCGTAGAACTCGCCGTCCGGGTTGTAGCCGTGCTTCTTGCTGAAATCTTCGTAGCCGGCCATCACGTAGCCTTCCACGTACGGGTTGAACGCGGTGCGCACGCCCACTTCGGTGGAGTAGCCGTTGAAGTCCAGGCCGCGCTTCTCGTCGTACTTCTGGTACGCAACACGGGCCACCAGGTCGGTGTTCGGTGCGATGCCGTAGTTGTAGCCGACACCCAGGCGCCACTGGTCGACGTCATTCTTGAACTTGTCGGTTTCCTGGGCGCTGTAGTCGCCAAAGACGTGGAAGTTCGGGTGCACCGCAACGGAACCCTTCACCTTCCAGCCATCGGCGTCGCCGCCCTTGGCATCGGTGTTCACGTAGCCGCCTTCAACGTAGTTGTACGACAGGCCATCGGTTGCCGATGCAGCGAACGGCAGAGCAGCCAGAAGACCCAGGGCAAGCAGCGAATTCTTGTTCATCGGGACACACCTTTAATTATTTTGGTTTCGTCGACCGCCTCCCGGGAGGGGGAGAGAGAGGAGGCGGTCGACAGGTGTGAATTATCCGTTAGGGGGTCTAATCAACCCTGAATATTGAACTGACTGGTGTATAAATAAGGCTGGCGTTCAGGGAACTCCGCATGGCATTGCTGTCGGCCTCTTACGCGCATCACGCTCGATGCTTGATGCGGGCACTGATCCTGATCGCCTCGCCGATCGCGCTGCTGCAGGCACAGGCGGCTGAGCGTGTCGGTCCTGCCGGGCACATCGTCGTACAGACAGACGATGTCACGCGCTTCTTCAAGGTGCTGGACGCCAACCATGGGCGCCCAAGCGCCGATGATCTGCAGCACGGCTATCTGGATGCGGGTACGGATGCCCTGCGCAGCTTCACCGACAGCCGTGTCGGCTCGATGGAGCGGCTGGCCAGGGCCATCCAGGACAAGCCGGCATTGTTTGCGAAAGCGAGAACCTGCGCGGCCGCATTGCCATCGATCCGCACGCGCGTCGCCGCTGCCGTCGATCAGCTCGGCGCCCTGTTGCCATCTGCTCGCTTTCCTCCGGTCACCGTACTGGTGGGCCGCGGCAACAGTGGTGGCGTTACCACCGAAGCAGGTGTGGTCATTGGACTGGAAGCGCTGTGCAATGCCGACTGGATGCAGGCCGATGCAAGCGACCGCTTCGTGCACCTGATCGCCCATGAGTACGTGCACGTGCAACAGCCCGGCGCGCGCGTTGATGTCGAGCAGCCCACCCTGCTCTATCAGACGCTGCTGGAAGGCGGCGCCGAATACGTGGCCGAACGGATCTCCGGGCAACCGGCCAACGCGCATCTGCAGCGTTGGGCGCAGGGTCGCGAGTGTGCGCTGGAGCGCGCGTTCCTGCAGGACAGCATGGGTACCGATCTTTCGAGGTGGCTGTACAACGGCCCCGGCGACGATACGCGCCGCGGAGATCTCGGCTACTGGATCGGCTACCGCATTGCCCACGCCTATGTTGCGCGCGCGCCCGACACGCCCAACGCCATCGCCGAACTGCTGGATGTCCAGCCTGGAAACGCTGCAGCGCTGCTGGAAGCAAGTGGATGGCAGCCTGCGTGCGGAGCAGGCGAAAGCACACAGACGCACATGCCGTGATGCCGGCTTCATGCAGGTGAATGGGTGATATTGAACAGGCACAAGGCGATACGCCGGTGCAGATCAGCTCGCTTGATCCCGCTTGTTAAGGTTCGTTGATTTACAGGCCTTCACAGCCCATCCACGTACTCAAATTCCAGCTGAAAGCGCTTGGTAGCGCCGGGAACAAACGCCGCTATATTCCAGCTTCCCCAGACGAAGGAGGGAGTGGAATGAAACTGACCTCGCAACACATGAAGATGGCCCGTGCACTCAGCGTGGCGCTCATCGCCACCGTGAGCCTTGGCGCTTGCGCCTCTTACAAGAACGAGTTTGCAACGATCAACTCGCGTCTCGATCAGCTCGATGTAAAGGTGCAGGGCGCCGCCCAGAGTGCCGAGTCCGCCAACCAGTCGGCGCAGCAGGCCAACCAGCGTCTGGACCAGATCGAAGGTCGCGTGCAGCAGCTTGAAAGGGCACCAGCGGGCCGCAAGCCGCGCGGCTGATCGCTCCCTCACCGTTTGAACTGATCCACCTCTGTATCGGGAACCAGTGGCCTTCGCCGGCCACTGGCATCCTTCCACCAAGATTGCACTGCAAGGAGCCGTCCCATTCGTACCTCCTCCTCCCCTGCACGCCGCGCCCTCCATGCCGCACTGGCCATGGCACTGGCCGTTGCGTGCAGCGGCGTAGCCAACGCCAGGGACAAGGACGCACCTGCACCCCCGGTCGCCGCAGTCGATGAACTGCCCGCTGACCAGAGCGTGTCCGAGACGGTGATCGAACTGGCCGGCTGGGTAGTCGCCAGCAAGGACAACCAGGGTTATCCGTTCGCGATCATGGACAAGGCGGCTGCGCAGGTACTGGTCTTCGGTGGAGACGGCAAGCTGCGCGGTGCCGCACCGGCGCTGTTCGGTTCGGCCATCGGCGATCACTCCGCACCCGGCGTTGCCAAGCTCGCGCTGAGTGCGATTCCAGGCCATGACCGCACTACCCCGGCGGGCCGTTTCATTGGTGGCTATGGCCCCTCCGACGATGCCGGTCGCGTGCTGTGGGTGGACTACGATTCCGCCGTGTCGATGCACCCGCTGCCGCCAGGCACTCCGAAAGAGAAGCGCGCCGAACGGCTGGCATCACCTTCGCCGGACGACAACCGCGTTACGCACGGCTGCATCAACGTCACGCCTGCGTTCTACGAGCAGATCGTGCAATCCACGTTCGAGAAGGGCGGCGTGTTCTACATCCTTCCGGACAAGGATTCGATCGCGAAGACGTTCCCGGAGTTCGCGCAGAGCCGGGGCGTTGCAAAGGACGAAGACGAGAAGGGCGCGCGGCGCGCGAGCAAGTAACAGACGCTTTGCCTGCGGCCTGTTGACGATGCGAGCCTGCGCTGCAGGCAGAGGTTCCCGGGTGCGCTCCTGGCAGGCCCCACCTGGACCCCACTCATCGCGGACGTCCCACCCTCGTGGCGCTGCCCATATGGACCGGATGAGGCATCGCGCTCTCACGGCGTCAAAGAATCCTTGAGTTCATGAGGATTTTTTGCAGGCTGGACGCCTTTGCAGATAAATCCTTATTTCAATGAGGATTTTCTTGCATCCAGCTCTTTTGCGAAAAAATCCTCAAGATCGAAAGGATTCTAAGGAATCCTGGGTTTTGCGCGAAGAATCCTCACTGCAGTGAGGATTCTATGGTATAGACGATGGGTCGAATCCAGAGCGTCAGGCTCTGCTGGGGGAGTTCCCATTGAAGATCAGGCTTGAGAAGGCTGAGGCCTTGGGACCACTGGTGAGAGCCGCCCGCAAGCATCAGGGACTGCGCCAGGATGCAACCGCCGAAGGCATCGGGGTCAGCGAGAATTTCCTGGCCAAGGTCGAACGCGGCGGTACCACGGTGCAATGGGGCAAGTTGTTCACCGTGCTTGACGAGCTGGGGCTGCATGTCGAAATCGACGTGCCGGACGAAGCGATGGCCCTGCTGGCCAAACGTGCCAACGGGAAGGTGCCATGAGCGCCCCCCGTATCGATCTCAAGGACGTCATTACAACGACCGTCCTGTCTGGACTGCACTATCCGCTTCCACCACGCGAACTGCAGGTCAGCATCGACGAAGCGCCGGTGGGCCGCCTGACCGAAGCAGCAAACCTGTGGCGCTTCACCTATACGCCGGAGTGGCTCGGCAGCGCACATCGGTTTCCACTGGCGCCTGCGTTGCCACTGCAAGACACCGCCATCCTCGATGGCTCCAGCCAACGCCCCGTGCAGTGGTACTTCGACAATCTGCTGCCGGAAGAGCAGCAACGCACGCTGATGGCAACCGATGCCAGGGTGGATGGCGCGGACGCGTTCGCATTGCTGGCCGCCTATGGCGCGGAATCGGCAGGCTCGTTGACGCTGCTGCCTCCAGGCCAGCGCCTGCCACCCGGCGGCAGAAAACCACTGCCCGATGCGGAACTCTCCACGCGTATCCAAGGCCTGCCACGCACGTCGCTTGCGGCGGGTGCCGCCAAGCGCATGTCACTGGCAGGTGCCCAGCACAAGCTGGCAATCATCGAGACAGGGGGAGAACTCTACCAACCTCTGGGCGCCGAGCCCTCGACCCACATCCTCAAGCCTGACAGCACCAGCAGCGGTTATCCCCACAGCGTGGCCAACGAGTGGTTCGTGATGCGCCTTGCACAGCGCATGGGGCTGCAGGTGCCGAAGATCGAGCGCCGCTACGTACCGGAGCCGGTCTTCATCATCGAGCGCTTTGATCGCGAAATCACCGCCGATGCCATCCATCGCCGTCATGCCATCGACGCCTGCCAGCTGCTCAACCTCGACCGGCAGTTCAAGTACACGCTCGGCAGCATCGACACCCTGAAGGTCATCGTCGAGCAATGCAGAAGCAAGCTCAAGACGCGCGTCCGCCTGTTCGACTGGTTGATCTTCAATGTACTCACCGGCAACAACGATGCGCACCTGAAGAACCTGAGCTTCCTGGTCGACAGCAGGGGCATCGAACTGGCCCCCCACTACGACCTGCTGTCCACCGCATGTTACGAGACCCGCGCGTATGCCGACGAGGGCGCACGTTGGCCAGAACGCTCGGAACTGTCGTGGCCCATTCTCGGTGTCGCGCGCTTCCACGACCTTCGTTTCGAGCATCTGGTTTCTGCCGGTGAAGCGCTGGGCCTGGGAAGGCCGGCTGCCACCCGGCAGCTGCGCCATCAGATCGACCGCATCACGAGCGAAGCCCAGGCGCTTTACGCGCTGGTGCTGCAGGAAAACCAGCAATGGTCGACCCGTTTCGACATCGGCCCAACCCTGGAAGGCGAAGTGCATTTCCTGAGAACACTGGTCCACGTGATCATCGCCGACATGGTGAGGCAGCTTTCACCCGCATGATGCGGCCGCCGGAACATCATCCGGCGTCACCACCGATTACTCGCAGGACTCGCCTTCTTCCTTCAGCATCGCTTTGTCCACCGGCTGCTCGCGCTCGATCAGCGCGCGCTGCTCGTCGCTGGGTTCACCCAGCCACCAGATTCTGCAGCGCGCGGTAAGGCGGCCGACCATCTTCGACTGATCGGGCGAGTACAGCATCGCCAATGCGGTGCCGGGGCAGTCGTGGGCCTGGCAGGCGGTGTAGAACCACCATGGCTCGCCCTGCAGCACCACCAGTTCGCCAGGCCCGCTGGGTCCGCTCAACAGGCGTTCGCGCAGCGATGGGATGTCCTTGTCGGCGGATTCGGCCGCCGCCGTGTTCTTCATCAGGGCGTTGAACGCGGCCAGCACCTTCGGGTCCTTGCGGCCGCAGTCGTCCACGGTGTTGCCGCCGACCAGGGTGAAGAAGTGGGTCGCCAGCGGATTGTCCGCGCAGGTGAGTTCTCCGCCGGCGCTCGGGTCTTCCGGTTCGCCTTCGTTGTCCCACACCGAGGGGTCTACGCCGTCTTCGATGGACGGCGCCTGCTCGACGACCGTTGCCGTGGCCGCAGGTGCTTCGGTGGTTGGTGCCGGTGCGGTCGGTGCTGCATCCGGCGCTGGTGCCTGTCCGCAGGCGGCCAGCAGTGCGACCGTCAGTGCCATCCCTGTGATTCGAATCTTCATTCCTTGTCCTTGTCTGATCTGCGGTGCATGCCGCCGCGCGGGCGCCTGCGTGATTCTAACCAGCAGCGCGCTAGGATGCGTTCGCACGTTCCCGTCATCGCCTGGAGCCGGACGCATGCACCGCACACGACTCGCCGTGATTTTCTGCAGTGCCCTGCTGCTGGCATCGCCGGCCATCGCCCACGATGCTGAAGGTGCGAAGCCCGCACAGCCTCTTCCTGATGCGGCCCTGCCCGCGACGCTGGATCGCGTACTGCGCGACTACGAGCAGGCCTGGCGCACGGGCGATGCCAGGGCACTGGCTGCGCTGTTCGCCGAGGATGGTTTTGTGCTGCAGAGCAACCAGCTACCGGTGCGTGGGCGCAGCGCGATCGAAGCCGCGTATGCCGGCCAGGGCGGCAGCCCGTTGCGGCTGCGCGCGCTGGCGTACTCGGTGGAGGGCAGCACGGGCTACATCATTGGTGCCTACCGCTACGGCAACAACGTGGGGGACACCGGCAAGTTCACGCTGACGCTGAAGCGCGTGGGCGACGGGCCGTGGTTGATCTTCTCGGACATGGACAACACCAACGCGCCGCCGCGGGCGCGGTGATGGATTCCGCCGGGCATGGCCCGGCGCTGCTGGGCGCCAACCAAGGTTGGCAGCTACCAGAAGCGGATTCCGGAGTAGATCCACGCCATGCGTGGATGGGCCACACACATGAAAAAACCCCGGCACGTAGCCGGGGTTTTTCGATTCACTTGAACAGCGTGTCCGGATACTCCGGTTTCTGTTCCCGTGCCAGCAGCGCGCGCAGGCCTTCCTCAGGCGTCTGCTCGCCGTGCAGCACGGCACGCACGCGGTCCGAGATCGGCAGGTCGATGCCATGACGGCGTGCCTGTCGCATCACTTCGTCGGCGGTCTGCACCGACTCGACCACCTGGCCGATTTCGCGCACGGCATCCTGCAGCGTCTGGCCGCGGCCCAGGGCCAGGCCCAGGCGGCGGTTGCGCGACAGGTCGCCGGTGCAGGTCAGCACCAGATCGCCCAGGCCCGCCAGGCCCATCAGCGTTTCCGGCTTGGCGCCGATCGCCGCGGCCAGGCGCAGCATCTCGTTGAGGCCACGGGTGATCAGGCCGGCACGGGCGTTGAGGCCCAGCTGCATGCCGTCGGCCACACCGGTAGCCACGGCCAGCACGTTCTTCATCGCGCCGCCCAGCTCGGCACCGACCATGTCGTCGCCGGTGTAGGCGCGGAACGCCGGGCCATGCATCGCCTCGGCCACCGTCTGCGCGAACTCGGGCACGTCGCCGTGCACGGTGATCGCGGTCGGCAGGCCCTGGGTCACTTCCTTGGCGAACGACGGACCGGTGACGACGGCCAGCGGCACGTCCTCACCCAGCACTTCGCGCGCCACTTCATGCAGGAAGCGGCCCGAACCAGGTTCGAAGCCCTTGGTGGCCCAGGCCACGCCGGCACCGGCCGGACGCAGCGGCGCCAGCGCACGCACGGTTTCACCGAAGGCATGCGACGGGGTGACCACCAGGATCCAGGCGGCGCCCTCCACTGCCGACGCCAGGTCGGTGGTGGCACGCAGGCTGTCCGGCAGCGGGATGCCCGGCAGGTAGCGCGGGTTCTCGTGGCGCTGGTCGATGGCCTCGACCACGGCAGCGTCGCGCCCCCACAGCACGGTCGGGTGACCGTGCCGTGCGAGCAGGCTGGCCAGCGCGGTTCCCCAGGAACCGGCGCCAAGCACGGCGATCTTGTCAGCGGTAGTGCTCATCCGTGACGTCGCGGCAGGAATCAGGCGTTGCCAGCCGGCTCGGAGTCAGCCAGCGACGGTGCGTCGCCCTGCTCCTGGCGCTGGCGCAGGGTTTCTGCGTACAGGCCTTCGAAGTTGATCGGCTGCAGGAAGAACGGCGGGAAGCCGCCGGCCTGGATCAGGTCGCTGATCAGCTGGCGCACGTACGGGAACAGGATGTTCGGGCACTGGGTGCCGAGCAGCACGTCGATCGACTGCGGGTCCAGGCCGACCAGGCCGAACACGCCGGCCTGCTTCACTTCGGCCACGTAGGCGGTGCGCTCACCGGCCTGGCAGGTCAGGGTCACGGCCAGCACGACTTCGAAGGCGTTCTCGCCCAGGCGCTGCACCTGCTGGTTCAGGTTGAGCTGCAGTTCCGGCTGCACCTGGTCATTGAAGATGGTCGGAGCGTTCGGCGACTCGAAGGAGACGTCCTTGACGTAGATCTTCTCGACGGTGAAAGCAGGGCCGGTAGCGGCATCGACCGGCGCAGCGGCGCCGTTGGTGATCTCTTCGGACATTTCCAGTAACTCCAGGTGAATGCAATGAAAACGATGGTCGAACTACTGCGATGGGGGCGGGATCAGGCCCATACAAGGCCGGATCCGCCACCTGCGGCAATCAGTTGCGGCCCTTGACCAGCGGCAGCTCGGCCTGCTGCCAGGCGGGAATGCCGCCGTCGAGCACGTAGACCTTTTCGAAGCCGGCCTTCTTCAGCGCCTTGGCGGCGGTTTCCGAGGCGTTGCCGCTGCGGCACACCAGCACCACCGGCGACTGCTTGGCGTTGGCCACCAGCTTGTTGTCCGGGCCGAAGGCACTGGCCTGGGCATTGCGGCTGCCGGCAATGTGGCCCTTCTCGAAGTCACCGCTGGCCGACAGGTCGACCACCACCGTGCCACCCGCGTTGATCAGCTGGGTCAGTTCGGCGGGCTTGATGCCCTTGAAGCCCCGGAACAGGCGGCGGATCTCGGTGACGATGATGGCCACGGTCAGGCCGACCAGGGCCGCGGACAGCATCGGGTTTCGGCCTGCAAAGGCCAGCAACTCTTCGTAATTCACTCAGGTCACGGGTCGATTAAGCGGGCGCCGATTGTCGCACAAGCCGGACGCGGCCCGTCACTGCCCCTTCCACAGGTCCGGCAGGCCGGCGGTCTGCCACCAGCGCTTGGCCTCGGCATCCCAGCGCCAGCGCTCAACCACCACAACGGTGCGTTCGGCCTGGGTGTTCTGGTTGATCACCCCGATTTCGACCCGGCGCTCGACCAGGCCCCCGTCCAGCGCGGCGCTGCTGCGCTCGCGGTAGGACGACACGCGCAGCTGCGCGTAGCGGTTGAGCTCGAACTCGGTGGGCGGCTTTTCCTTGCGCAGCTTGGGGTCCAGATAGCCGATGGCATCGTCCATGCTGCCCCAGCGGATGGTGGCGCCGTAGGCGATCTGGGTCTCTTCCAGCAGCTTGCGCTGCTTGCGGCTCAGGTCGTCGGCCGAAGCCACGGCGCTGGCCAGCAGCAGGGAACACATCAGGAACTGGATGAGGCGGCGCATCGGTGGTTTCCCCAGAACGTCAGCCTGCCATCCTACCCTTTGGCGAAGGCAACGAAGCGACCGCTGAACTCGGCGGCGGGCTTGCCATCGGCACCGGGCTGGGTGGCGATGATGCTGATGCGGGCCTTGCGGCGCTGGCGGAAGGTGTTCAGGAAGGCATCCCAGCCAGTGGCCTCGGCCGCTTCGGCATGGGCGTGCAGGTCTTCGTAGACCGGTGCCAGGTAGCGCAGGTTGCTGTCGGCCACGTAGACCTCGGCATCGTGGCCGGCCAGGCGCAGGCGCAGGCTGACCAGCGCCCAGCCGGACAGGGTCAGCACCGAGGCCAGGCTGCCACCGAAGGCGTTGCCCTTGTCGTTGACGTTGGCGGCCAGCGGCGCGGTGATGCGCAGCACGCCATCGGCATAGCCGTCGAGCTGGATCTGCATGGCGCGGACCGCCGGCATGCAGTCAAGCACGTCCTGCAGGGCGGCCAGCGAGGAAGTCAGAGCATCAACGGACATCGGAGCAGGGACCACGACAACGAAGGGCCCGCATAATGCAGGCAATGGCCGACCATACGATACCCACTGGCGCCGCCGGTTCCGAACCGGGCTGGACCATCATTTCGCTGCGACCGCAGGGCCAGAATTCCGCGCTGCGCCGCGCCGTTGCTGGGCTGGGCGGGCATGTGCTGGCCCTGCCACCCTGGCGCCTGCAGCGCCTGAACGGCACGCCAGTGGTGCACCAGCTGCAACGCGCGCTGAACTGCGATCGGGTGGTGTTCACCAGCCCGGCCGCCGTTACCGCAGCCGCCACCCTGTTGCCACTGGCCGAGGCACAACGCAGCCCGTGGCTGACCGTGGGCGAAGGCACCGCGCGCGCGCTGCGGGCGCAGGGTGTCGCCGAGGTGCATGCGCCGCAGCGGATGGACAGCGAGGGCCTGCTGGCGCTGCCGGTACTGGCGGACGTACGCGGCCTGCGCATCGGGCTGGTGACCGCCCCCGGCGGGCGCGGCCTGATTGCTGCGCATCTGCAGGCGGCCGGCGGCAGCATCGAGCGCGCCGATGTCTATCAGCGTCGCCTGCTGCGCCTGTCGCCACGCACGCTGGCTCGATTGGCGCATTCAGCGTATCCGTGGGTGCTGGCGGTCAGCAGTGGTGAGGCGTTGCTGCATTTCTGGCAGCAGCTTCCGCCGGCATTGCAGCAACGCTGTCAGGCACATGCCACCGCCGTCGTGGCCAGCGAACGGCTGGGCGAACAGGCGCACGCATTGGGGCTGCAGCGCGTGGTGCGCGCGGCCGGGCCCACCACCGCGCAGCTGGTGGCGGCTGCACACGCCACGCTCACCGTCCCGGCAGCGAACTGAACAGGGACGTGGGTCACGCTTGCCGCTGTGGTCGGCAACAGTGATGCTGTGCACAACGCGGCCTGCCGGAACCTGACCGGCGACGGTGCCGACAAGGAAGCCCCATGAACGAGACTCCGCCCGTTTCCCCGCCCCGTCGACCCGTGCGCTGGCTGCTGCCGCTGGCCGGGGTGGTCGTGCTTGGCGTGGGCGGCTATGCCGGCTGGTACGTCTGGCAGCAGCAACAGCACGAACAGGAAGCGCAGGCGCAGACCACGGCCGTACAACTGCAGGGCCTGCAGGCGACGCTGGATGCATTGCGCCGCGACCAGCGCGCAACCAGCCAGCGCCTGCAGGATGCGGCGACCACCAACCGCGTGCTGCGCGACGAGATGCTGGGCCTTTCCCAGCGCAGTGCGCTGCTGGAAGAGAACCTGGCCAAGCTGGCCGACAGCGCCAACCAGGGCCGTCAGGCGGTACAGCGCGATGAGGCCGAACTGCTGCTGACCCAGGCGGCGCAGCGCCTGAACTACGCCGACGACGTGGAAGGCGCACGCCGCCTGTATGCACAGGCCGCCACCGCGCTGGCCGATCTGCCCGACAGCGACGGCCTGAACCTGCGCCAGGCCCTGGTACAGGAACGCGATGCACTGGATGCGCTGGGCACCGGCCCGCGCGTGCAATCGCTGCAGCGGTTGGATGCCCTGGCCAAGGCCCTGCAGGGCCTGCCCTCGCAGGTGACGGGTAGCACCGCGCCCGGCGCCGGCAAGCCCTGGTGGCAGGCCACGCTGGCACCGTTCGTGGACATCACCCCGAGCCGCCAGAATGGCCCGCTGACCGCCGCCGAACGCCGCAATGCCGACGATGCGCTGCAGCTGGAACTGACCCTGGCGCGTGCCGCAATCGAACGTGGCGACCGCACCGGTCGCGATACCGCATTGGCGCGCGTGGAACACTGGGCACAGCGGCGTTGGCCGGATTCACCGGCCCTGCGCGCGCAACGTGCTGAACTGAAGGCCTTGCGCGAGCTTCCGCTGCAGGCCAGCAACAGCGTTCTTGGCAGCACCCTGCAGCAACTGCGCACCCAGACCGACCGGAGGTAATCCCCCATGAAACCCCTGCAATCCCTGGTCGTGCTGTTGCTGGCCGTGGCCATCGGCGTGGTGGCCGCGCAATGGCTCGGCGCCGATGACCTCAACCGCTTCGGCGAAGTGACCCTGCGCTACGGCGGCTACGACTACCACAGCAACCTGCCCAAGGTGGCACTGCTGTCGGTGATCGCGGTGCTGGTGCTGTGGCTGCTGTGGAGCCTGATCGCAGCACCGTTCCGCGCCTGGGGCCGCTACCGCCGCAAGCAGGGCCGGGTGCGCCTGATCGACGGCCTGCAGGCCTATGAGCACGGCCAGTGGCAGCGCGCGGAAAAGCTGCTGGATGGTGCCGCCAAGGATCCGGAAGTGAGCGCGGTGGCGCTGGCCAATGCCGTGCGCAGTGCGCAGGCACGTGCCGACGGCCCCGCCGGTGAAGCCCTGCTGCAGCGCCTGGGCGAGAGCGATGCCACCCTGCAGGCGCTTCTACGCGCCGAACAGCTGCTGGCGCGCGATCTGCCGGTGGATGCGATCAACGCGTTGGATGTGGCGACGATCCAGCCGCTGCCGCCGCGCGGCCTGTGGCTGCGTACCGAAGCGCTGGCACAGGCCGGCCGCGCCCACGAGGCGTATGGCCAGCTGGGTGCACTGCGCCAGAGCAAGGTGCTGCCGGCCGACGCCAACAGCGAACTGGAAGCACGCCTGGCCGCACAGGCGCTGCTGGAAGCAGCCGACGTCAATGCGCTGGCCGCGCAGTGGGAAGCCACGCCGAAGGCGCTGCGGCCAACCCCGGACGTGGTGGGTGCGTATGCCAGCCGTGCGGTTGCATTGAACTGGGACGAACCGGCGCTGCTGGCGTTGGAACAGGCACTGGACCAGCGTTGGGATGACGAACTGGTGGCGTTGTATGGCCGCCTGCCGGCCGAACGCCTGGCCACGCGTCAGGCCAACCTCGCGCGCTGGCGCAACGTGCACGACAGCTCGGCTGCGCTGCGCCTGGCACAGGGCCGCGTGGCCCTGGCCCAGCAGCAGTGGGATGCCGCCGATGCGTTCCTGCACGAGGCCATCGCCGCGGGCGCCGGTGCCCCGGCGTGGGAGGCACTGGGTGAGCTGTTCGCACAGCGTGGCGAGCACGCGCTGGCCGCGCAGTGCCTGGCCAATGCGCTGCGACTGCAGCGTGGCGAGGACAGCGTGGAACTGGTGCGCGGCACCGAAGCGCCGCTGCGTGCCACGGTGGAGGAGCAGCCGGTTACGGTGCAGCCGCCGGTGTATGACGCCAACGAAGAGCGCGACGAATTCGGCAATCCACGGTTGCCGTGAAGCGTGCCGACCCACGGTCGGCACCCACCGGAGCAGAAGAACGCCGCCCATTGGGCGGCGTTTTCATCTGTGGAACCCGGTAGTCGCCAACCTTGGTTGGCGCTCTGACATCTTCCGAACGATGACATCGCATGGCCGACCAAGGTCGGCATCTACCAAAGCAGATCCAGCGCGCATTCCCGGTAGTCGCCAACCTTGGTTGGCGCGCGGTCGCAGCGATCAGCGCTCGACGATCGCCACTACGCCCATGCCGCCGGCGGTGCAGATCGACACCAGCGCGCGGCCACCGCCGCGTTCGGCCAGCTGCTTGGCTGCGGTGGCGATGACGCGTGCGCCAGTCGCCGCGAACGGGTGGCCAGTGGCCAGCGACGAGCCCAGCAAGTTGATCTTGTCCGGGTCGATGCGGCCCAGCGGTGCATCCAGGCCCAGGCGATTGCGGCAGTAATCCTCGCTCTCCCACGCACGCAGGGTACACAGCACCTGCGCGGCGAAAGCTTCGTGGATCTCGTAGATGTCGAAGTCCTGCAGGGTCAGGCCGTTGCGCTTGAGCATCTCCGGCACGGCCACGGTCGGCGCCATCAGCAGGCCTTCGCCATGCACGAAGTCCACCGCCGAGACGTGCGCGTCACGCAGATAGGCCTGCGGCTCATGGCCGTGGGCACGCGCCCACTCTTCGCTGGCCAGCAGCACGGCGGCGGCGCCGTCGGTCAGCGGCGTGGAGTTGGCGGCGGTGAGCGTGCCGCGGCCGGAGACCTTGTCGAACGCCGGCTTCAGCGTGGCCAGCTTCTCCAGCGAAGTATCAGGGCGCAGGATGTTGTCACGCTCGACACCACGGAACGGTGCGATCAGGTCGTTGAAGAAACCGCGCTCATAGGCGGCAGCCAGCTTCTTGTGCGACGACACCGCCCACTCGTCCTGCGAGTCACGCGAGATGTTCCATTCCTTGGCCATGTCCTCGCAGTGGTCGCCCATGCTCTTGCCGGTGCGCGGTTCGGCCACGCCCGGGAACTCGGGCTTGAGCTCGGAGAACTTGAAGCCAGCGGTCAGCGCGCGGATCTTGTCGCCAGTGCTCTTGGCACGGTTGGCGGCCAGCAGGCGCGCGCGCAGCTTCTTGCCGTAGACGATCGGCACGTCGGAGGTGGTATCCGAACCGCCACCGATACCCGATTCGATCTGGCCCAGCGCGATCTTGTTGGCAACCGTGATGATGCTGTCCAGCGAGGTGCCGCAGGCGCGCTGCAGGGTGATGCCCGGGGTCAACGGCGACAGGCCAGAAGAGAGCGTGGCTTCGCGGCCCAGGTTCCAGTCGCTGGAGTGCTTGATCACCGCACCCATCGCCACTTCACCCAGCTGCTGGCCGTGCAGGCCGAAACGTTCAACCAGCGCGCCCAGCGTACGGACCGACATGCCGAGGTTGCCGACATCCGAATACGCGGTGTTCTGGCGGCAGAACGGAATGCGGACGCCACCGAGGATGGCGACGGGACGAGCGTTGGGCATGGAGATACCTGGCATGGATGAGGGTGTCTGCAACATGGCCTGCACGACGGAGCAGGCATAATGGAGCCAAGTGTAGCTGCCGCCCTGTGATGGGCCAACCGTGGAACCATGAGCAAACCCGACCCCGCGATGAATGCCCTTGGCGTGCTGGCCCTGGAACTGGCCGGCGGCGAAATCCCCCGCCAGGCGGTGCTCAGCGCCGAACAGGCCGGTGAACTGGCCGATCGCGTCGGCCGCGACCTGTCCAAGCTGGTGCCGCAGGTGGCCGAGCTGGACCTGGTGTTCGCCGCCGCCCATTTCGACCCGGCCGAAGTACTGCGCCCGGGCTGGCCGATCCATCGCCGCCTGGAAGAACTGCAGATGCGTGCGCCGGGCCGTAACCAGGGCCCGCGCCTGCTGGCCTTCGGTACCGATGCCAACGGTGATGTGCCGCTGCCGTTCCAGGCCGATGCCAGCCTGGTGGGCGGTGGCCTGCGCGTGGTGCCGTTCCTGCTGACCGGCAGCGACGTGGCGACGACCAATGCAGTGGCCGAGGCGCTGGAAGACACGCTGCTGGCCAATGGCATGGCGCATGCCGATACCGCGTTGATGGCGCAGAACACCTTCGGTGCCCGCATCGAGCATGCGCGCTATTTCACCGTGAATGATCTGGCCGCGATGATGTCGATGCAGTACGACAATCAAGGCCTGGCCGCGCTGTGGCCGCTGATCGAGACCGCGATCATGGCGCCGGGCGAGGACGAGTGGCTCAATGCCGCGCCCGAGCCGCTGCTGCGCTATACCCATGGCGAGGCACGCATGGCGCTGTTCGATCCGGCCGGCTGGTGCGCGCACTACAACCACGGCAAGAACGACTGCGACCGCCTGAAGGGCATCTACGAGCAGTTCCTGATGCGCCAGCGGCAGATGGCCGCGGTGCTGGAAGCGCACGGCGTGCCGGTGCTGTTCGTGCACTGCGAGGCCGGTCAGGACGCGCGCGAGTTGCTGGCGCGCTGATGCGGGTGTTGGTAGTGCCGG
>NZ_JAWIRU010000020.1:43055-87545 GCF_036320025.1 Stenotrophomonas sp. SMYL86 | reverse complement strand
TACATGGGTGAGGGCGCTTTGCTTGCGAAGCACTGCTTCGCAAGCGCCCGAACGCACAGCCGCCAGCGGCTGGGCCGGGCCCCGGAGGGGGACTTGCAGCGTCCCCCGCAACCGGACCCACCCCGCCTACCCACGGATAGTCAGCTGTTGCTGTTGCTCCGGCTGTTGCCTTGCCTTGGCTTGGAGCAGGTGCAGGGCGCAGCCCTGCCGAATTCCCCTCTCATGCTGCGCCGCAGAATGCATTCGGCTGAACCTGCATGCTCTACTTGAATCGATCTAAATCCACGGTCTGGTGGGTCGGGCGTCATTCCAGGGGGAGCTCTCTGCAGGTCAGGGCAGGGCTCAGCGGAACGGTGCCGGACGGCCCCGGCCGTCTGCCTCCGCCTCATCGACTACAGGAACCCGACATGCGTCCAGTGCCGTCCGCTCCCGCCGTCCCAGTGTCCTCGCGCCCGCTGCTGCGCCTGGCCTGCCTGCTCGCACTGTCGTCAGTGCCGGTGCTGCTGCAGGCCGCGCCGGCTGCGCTGGAGCGCGAGGTCAACACCTTCATCGGCAGCAAGGACGACGGCAACACGTTCCCGGGCGCGTCGGCACCGTTCGGCCTGATCCAGGTCAGCCCGATCGGCAGCCACTATTCGGGCTGGCGCTACGACGACGAGAAGATCCGCGGTTTCGGCCACTCCTTCATCTCCGGCGCAGGTTGCTGGGAGCAGGGTGGCCAGGTGTCGGTGCTGCCGGTGACCGGTTCGATCGGTCCCGGCGGCGATTTCGATACCGGCAACGCGAAGAAGTTTGACCACAAGGCCTATGCCGCGTCGTACACGCATGACGGCGAGATCGGCCAGGCGGGCTATTACAAGGTGCGGCTGACCAGCTACGGCGGCATCGATGCCGAGACCACCGCGCGTACGCGTGCCGCGGCCGAGCGCTACACCTTCAGCCAGCGCAGTGGCGATGGCCACGTGCTGGTCAATGTCGGCCAGGCGAACGAGCGCCACTCGGTGATCGGCAGCGTGGTCGATGTGGTCGGCGACCGCGTGGTGGAAGGCAAGCTGGTCACCAAGAGTTTCTGCGGCGGCCATCAGTACACCACCTGGTTCCGCATCGAGTTCGACCGCCCGTTCAAGGCGCATGGCACCTGGGGTGAGGGCGGTGGCCTGCCCGGCGCGCGCCACAGCATGGAAGGCGAGCAGAAGCCGAACGGCGCCTGGCTCAGCTTCGACCTGGCCAAGGGCCAGTCGGTGACGGCGGTCAGCGCGATCTCGCATGTGGACGCCGAAGGCGCGCGCATCAATCTGCGCGCGGACGGCATGCAGGGTGGGGCGCTTCTCGGTTTCGACCGCATGCGCACACTGTCCCAGCAGGCGTGGCGTGAGCAGCTGGGTCGGGTGCGTGTGCAGGGCGGTACGTCCGATGACCGCACCGTGTTCTACAGTGCGGCCTACCACGCGCTGCTGCAGCCGATGACCGGCAACGATGCCGACGGCCGCTATCGCGGCTATGACGATGGCATCCACCGTGCCGATGGCTGGACCTATTACGAGTACTTCTCGCTGTGGGATACCTACCGCGCGCAGAACCAGTGGCTGGCACTGACCCGCCCGGACGTGGCGCGTGACATCGGCCGTACCCTGCTGGCGATCGACGAGCAGGGTGGCTGGCTGCCGCGCTGGGGCTATGCCAACTTCGAGACCAACATCATGACCGGCGATCCGGTCACGCCGTTCATGGTCGACCTGTGGCGCTTCGGTGCGCTCAAGGGCCGTGAATCGCAGGCGTGGGATGCGCTGCGCCGCAACGCGTTCGGCACGCCGCCGCTGAACTCGCGGATGGCCGGCCGTTCCGGCAACCCGACCTACCTGGACAAGGGCTACGTGGTCTACGACCGCGCATTCCCATCCAAGGGCATGGACGTCGATCCGCACCACGGCGGTTCGGCCACGTTGGAATACGCGCTGGCCGACTGTGCGCTTTCGCAGATGGCCGATGGCCTCGGCCACGCGCAGGACGCGGCGACGCTGCGTGAGCGCGGCCGCAACTGGCGCAAGGTGTGGGACCCGCAGGTGCGCGATGCCGAGACCGGCTTCACCAGTTTCCCGCGCCCGCGTACCGAGGACGGCCAGTGGTACACGCCGGCCGATGGCCATTACAGCCCGCGCTCGCACCATGGTTTCCATGAAGGCACGGCGTGGCAGTACCAGTGGCTGGCGCAGCAGGACGTGCCGGGCCTGGTCGAAGCGATGGATGGCCGCGAGCAGGCCGGTCGCCGCCTCGATGCGTTCTTCGCGATGGACGCGCTGCAGGCCGATCCGCTCAATGCCGCCCGCAAGGAGTGGGTGGTCGGGCCGTACAGCTACTACAACCAGTTCCGCTACAACCCGAACAACGAGCCGGACCTGCACTCGCCGTGGCTGTACACGCTGATCGGCCAGCCGTGGAAGACCGCCGCCGTGGTGCGTGCCGCGCAGCAGTTGTTCACCAATGCGCCGAATGGCGTGACCGGCAATGATGACCTCGGCACGATGTCGGCCTGGTACCTGTTCAGTGCCATCGGCGTGTATCCGGCGGTGCCCGGCAGCGGCCAGTTCCTGCTGCACACCCCGCGTTTCAGCAAGGTGGAAGTGGACATGGGCAATGGCCGCACCCTGCGCATCGACGCGCCGGGGGCCGATGGCCGCCGCCTGCAGTACGTGCAGGGTGTGAAGGTCGATGGCCAGGCGCATGCGCCGGTGTGGCTGGATTGGAACCAGCTCCAGCAGGGCCCGCGCCTGCAGTTCGCGCTCGATGCGAAGGCGCCGGAGCAGGGCTGGGGCACGGCGGTGAAGGACCTGCCGGTGTCCTGGTGTGCGGCACCGGGTAGCCAGCTGCGCTGAGACGGACTGTGCCGTTCGCGGTGACCCAGCGAACGGCACGGCACGACAGGGCCCTGATCCATTAGGCTTGAGCCTCCAGCGGAGTCCGGGAAGACGATGAACGACAACGGCAGCAGTCCCAGCAAGCGCGCCGGCAAGGCGGTGACGGTGACCGACATCGCGCGTGCCATCGGCGTGTCACGGGCAACCGTATCGCTGGTGCTGCGCGGCAGCCCGCTGGTCAACGTCGATACCCGCGCCAAGGTCGAGGCCGAACTGCGCCGCCAGCGCTATGTCTACAACCGCGCGGCGGCCAACCTGCGCCGGCGGACCTCGTCGAGCATCGCGCTGGTGATCAACGATCTGTCCAACCCGTTCTTCGCCGAATTCGCATCGGGCGTGGACGAGGCGCTGGGCGGACGCGGTTACGTGACCCTGCTCGGCAGTACCGGTGAATCGCCGGAGCGGCAGCAGGCGGTGCTGTCCACGTTGATGGAGCACACGCCGGCCGGCCTGATCCTGTCGCCGGCCGAGGGCAGCGATACCGCGCTGCTGCGGCAGGCACTAGGTGCCAATGCCAACGTGCTGCTGTTCAACCGCGAGCTGGACGGGGCCGACTGGGATTTCCTGACCCTGGACAACCAGCACGGCGCCTATCTGGCCACGCGCCACCTGATCGAACGCGGCCATCGCCAGATTGCCTTCTTTGGCGGCCACGCTGCATCGAGCTCGTGCCACCAGCGCCGTGCCGGTTTCCAGCAGGCGCTGGCCGAGGCCGGTCTGTCGCTGCCGCCAGGCTGGATGATCGAGTCGGCACCGAACCGCCTGGAAGCCGCAGCGCGCACCGATGAGCTGTTTGCCGATGGCCATCGGCCGAGTGCAGCGGTCTGCTACAACGACACCGTCGCGCTGGGCCTGATGCTGGGCTTGAACTCGCGTGGCATCCGTCCGGGTGGCGACTTTGCCGTTACCGGTTTCGACGACATTTCCGAGGCGTCGGTCGCGGTGCCGCCGTTGACCACGCTCACTGCCGATCCGCGCGAGCGGGGCCGGCAAGCTGCCGCGCTGTTGCTGCAACGACTGGACGAGCCGGATGCGCCGCCACGGCGCACGGTTGCGCCGGTGCAGCTGCGCATCCGCGAAAGCAGTGCCTCACGACCGAACTGATTCCTCCGTACACCCCTTCCACGCAACAACGACCTTCCGCGCATCGAGGCGCGTACCGCATGCCGATCTCCGCAACGCCCCGTCCATCGGGTACCTCCAGCAGCCAGGCGCCGGTCATGAATGTCCGTGCTGCTCTGGCGGTTGCCACCACCATATTCTTCATGTGGGGCTTCCTGACCAGCCTCAACGACGTGCTGATTCCGCACCTGAAGGCGGTGTTCGAACTGAATTACACCCGCGCGATGCTGGTGCAGTTCACCTTCTTCGGCGCGTACTTCCTGATGTCGGTGCCGGCCGGTCGGCTGGTGGCCCACCTGGGCTACAAGAAGGGCATCATCGCCGGCCTGCTGATCGCCGGCGTGGGCGCGCTGGGCTTCTGGCCGTCGGCTGCATTGCGCACCTATGAAGCGTTCCTTGGTTCGCTGTTCGTACTTGCCACCGGCATTACCGTGCTGCAGGTGGCAGCCAATCCCTACGTCGCGCTGCTGGGCCCGGAACAGACCGCATCGAGCCGTCTGACCCTGGCGCAGGCACTCAACTCGTTGGGTACCACGCTGGCGCCGCTGTTTGGTGGTTTCCTGATTCTGAGCACCGCAGTGAAGAGCGGCGACGAGATCAACGCGCTGCCCGTGGCCGAACAGATTGCCTACCGTACCGCCGAAGCGCAGTCGGTGCAGGGCCCGTACGTGGGCCTGGCCATCGCACTGGTGCTGCTGGCAGTGTTCGTCTACCTGTTCCGCCTGCCCAGCCTGACCGAGACAACCGAGCAGGCCGACAGCGGCCACCACACGCTGCTGGATGCACTCAAGCATCCGCACGTACTTTTCGGCGTGCTGGCTATTTTCTTCTACGTCGGTGCTGAGGTGTCCATCGGCAGCCTGATGGTGAACTACCTGGCACTGCCGGAGATCGGCGGCATGACTGAACAGCAGGCCACGCACTATGTGTCGGCCTACTGGGGCTGCGCCATGGTTGGTCGCTTTGCAGGTGCGTGGCTGCTGGCCAAGTACTCGCCGCGCGGCCTGCTGGCCGGATTCGCAGTGGCCAATGTGGTGCTGCTGGGCGTCACGCTGGCGTCGGGTGGCAAGGTCGCGCTGTACGGCATCGTGGCGACCGGTCTGTTCAATTCCATCATGTTCCCGACCATCTTCTCGCTGGCCATCGAACGCCTGGGCCCGCTGACCAACAAGGCGTCCAGCCTGTTGATCATGGCCATCGTCGGCGGCGCGATCATCCCGCTGCTGCAGGGCATGCTGGCCGACCGCATCGGTCTGCACCTCAGCTTCGTGCTGCCGGTGGTCTGCTACGTCTACATCATCTTCTACGGTCTGGTGGGTTCGCGCCCGCCGGCTTCCGCAACGCAGGGAGGCTGAGTCGGAAATGGGTGCCATTGTCTGCTTCGGCGAAATTTTGATCGATCTACTAGCGCAGCCGCCGGCCTCGGCCGATACCCCGCGCGCGTTCCTGCAGTACGCCGGCGGTGCGCCGGCCAACGTCGCGGTGGCGGCTGCGCGGCTGGGGGCGAAGACCCAGTTCGTCGGCATGCTTGGCCGCGACATGTTCGGTGACTTCCTGGCCGACAGTCTGGTCGAGCACGGCGTGGGCACGGATTACATCGTGCGCACCGACGCCGCCAAGACTGCGCTGGCCTTCGTCGCGCTGGATGCCAGTGGCGAGCGCAGCTTCAGTTTCTACCGCCCGCCGGCGGCTGACCTGCTGTTCCGTGACAGTGACTTCCAGGCGGAGTGCCTCGACAGCGCGCAGTGCTTCCACGTCTGTTCCAACAGCCTGACCGAGCCGGCCATCGCCGAGGCGACCTTCGCCGGCATGGAGCGCGCCCGTGCCGCCGGTGCGGTGGTCAGCCTGGACCTCAACCTGCGCCCGGCTCTGTGGCCAGCCAACGAAGATCCGACGCCGCGCCTGTGGCAGGCGCTGGAGCGCGCCGACCTGGTCAAGCTGTCGCGCGAGGAGCTGGATTACCTGGCGGCACCGCTGGGTGCCGATGGCGAGTCAGTGGTGCTCAAGCGCCTTCTGGCCGCGCAGGCGCGCTGGGTCATCGTTACCGATGGTGCGGCCACGCTGCACTGGTACACGCGCGACAACCACGGCACGGTCACCAGCTTCCGCGTGGCCACCGTCGATACCACGGCCGCCGGCGATGCCTTCGTCGGTGGCGTGCTGGTCGGCCTGCTGGAGCGTGGTGGGGCGGGCGCAGGCTTTGCCGCGTTCTGCCAGGACCCGGAGGCGATCACCGCCACGCTGCGCTTCGGCGCCGCCGTGGGTGCGCTGGCTGTTACCCGCAAGGGCGCGTTCGCCGCGATGCCCTCGCTCGATGAAGTGCAGCAGCTGCTGCAGGCCCAGGACATTACCGCATGAGCACCTCGCCCGATTTCCGTTCGCCCGCGTTCCTGCGCGCGCATATCGCCGACACGATGGCGTTCTACCACCCGCGCTGCATCGATCCGGACGGCGGTTTCTTCCACTACTTCCGTGATGACGGCAGCATCTACGATGCCAGCCACCGCCACCTGGTGAGCAGCACCCGCTTCGTCTTCAACTATGCGATGGCCTACCGCGAGTTCGGCAATGCCGAATACCGGGAGGCTGTCGAGCATGGCGTGCGCTATCTGCGCGAGGTGCACCGTAACCCGGCCACCGGCGGTTATGCCTGGACCCTGCGCGACGGCAAGGTCGAGGACGATATGAACCACTGCTACGGCGTGGCCTTCGTGCTGCTGGCCTACAGTTGCGCGCTGAAGGCCGGCATCGAGCAGGCGCGCGACTGGATGGACGAGGCCTGGCAGCTGCTGGAAGCGCGCTTCTGGGAGCCGCAGCACGGTCTGTACAAGGACGAGGCTGACGGCCAGTGGAACTTCACCGGCTACCGCGGCCAGAACGCCAACATGCACATGTGCGAGGCGATGCTGGCCGCGTTCGAGGCCAGTGGCGAGCAGCGCTATGTCGAGCGCGCGCTGCAGCTGGCCGACAACATGACCCGCCGCCAGGCCGCCAAGGCCGGTGGCCTGGTCTGGGAACATTACGATGTGAACTGGGAAATCGACTGGGACTACAACCTGGACGATCCCAAGCACCTGTTCCGCCCGTGGGGCTTCCAGCCGGGGCATCAGACCGAGTGGGCCAAACTGCTGCTGATCCTCGATCGCCACGTGCAGGCCGACTGGCTGGTGCCGACCGCGCAGCATCTGTTCGACGTCGCCATCGCACGCAGTTGGGACGACACCCGTGGTGGCCTGTACTACGGCTTCGCACCGGAATCGCGCCGGCAGCCCGGTATGGACGGCGCCCCGATCGGCGGCGACAGCTTCGTCTGCGACGACGACAAGTATTTCTGGGTGCAGGCCGAAACGCTGGCGACCGCCGCGCTGATGGCCAAGCGTACCGGCGATGACCGCTACTGGCAGTGGTACGAACGCATCTGGGCGTATTCGTGGGAGCACTTCGTCGACTACCAGTACGGTGCATGGTTCCGCATTCTCGATGCCGACAACCGCAAGTACAGCGACGAGAAAAGCCCTGCCGGCAAGGTGGATTACCACACCATGGGCGCGTGCTACGAAGTGTTGAACGTCGTGCGTTGAAGATCGTTCGAATGCAGTAGTGCCAGGCCATGCCTGGCAATCCGAAATCGGTAGCGCCGGGTCACGCCCGGCGGAAAAACAGGAGCGCCACGTGCATCGCCTTTCCCTCGTTGTCCGTCTGCTCCTGCTGCTGATCGCAGCGTCCGCTTTCCCGGCAACTGCGGCGCCTCTGCAGGCACAGTGGGAGTTCCGCATGCTGCCCGGCGACGCCGAGGGTGCAGCCCACCCAGGCCTGCAGCAATGGCGGGCGGCGAAGGTGCCGGGCAGCATACACACCGACCTGCTGGCGCATGGGCTGATCCGCGATCCCTATGTCGGTGCACCCGAGGCCGAGCTGCAATGGATCGGCCTGGCTGCCTGGGAGTACCGCGCCCGCTTTGACGTGGATGCGGCGACGCTGGCCAAGCCGAACGCCGAGCTGCGTTTCGACGGGCTGGATACCTACGCCGAGGTCAGCCTCAACGGCAAGCCGCTGCTGCGCGCGGACAACGCGCACCGCACGTGGCATGCACGTGTGGACGGGCGCCTGCGCGCGAACGGCAACGAACTGCAGATCGTGTTCCGCTCACCGATCCGCACGCTGCTGCCGGGCGTGCAGGCAATGCCGCACAAGATCGCTGGCAATTACCCGTCGCCCTATGGCGATGAGCCGAAGGAGGCGATGGTCGGCAACTTCGCGCGCAAGCCGGCCTACCACTTCGGCTGGGACTGGGGCCCGCGTTATGTCACCGCCGGGGTCTGGCGCGGGGTCGACCTGCAGGCCTGGGACGCGCACCGCCTGACCGATCTTGCCGTGCGTACCGATGCATTGAGCGCGGAGCAGGCGAAGCTGGCGGTGTTGCTGCAGGTGGAGCAGGGCAGCACTGCCGGTTCTGCGATGGTCACTGTGGATGTGCAGGATCCGGAAGGCCGCAACGTGGCCCAGGTGCAACGCACGGTGTTGCTGAAGCCGGGCCAGAATACGGTTGAGCTGCCGGTTGAGCTGGCCACGCCGCGGCGCTGGTGGCCGGTGGGCCATGGTGCGCAGGATCGCTATACCGTGAAGGCTGGCCTGGATGGTGGCGGCGATGCAACGCTGGCGCGCGAGCAGCGCATCGGCCTGCGCACGGTCGAACTGCGCCGCGAGGAAGACGGCAAGGGAGGGCAGGGCTTCGCCTTCGTCATCAATGGTGTGGAGATCTTTGCCAAGGGCGCCAACGTCATTCCGTTCGATGCCTTCCCCGCACGCGTCGATGCCGCACGCCTGCGCCAGGTGCTGACCGCCGCGCGCGATGCCAACATGAACATGCTGCGCAACTGGGGCGGTGGCTACTACGAGGACGACGCGTTCTTCGACATCGCCGACGAGCTGGGCCTGCTGGTCTGGCAGGATTTCATGTTCGGCGGCGGCATGCAGCCGGGCTACGATCCGGCATTCCGTACCAGCGTGGTGGCCGAGGCGCGCGACAACGTGCGCCGGCTGCGCCATCACCCCAGCATCGTGCTGTGGTGTGGCAACAACGAGGAGGAAACCGCCTGGAAGGACTGGGGTCACGGCCGCGACCTGAAGGCAGCTGACCCGGCATTTGCGGCGAAGGTCTGGCAGGGCTACGTCGACCTGTTCGGCAACGACCTGCGTCAGCTGGTGGGCGAGGAAGGGCTGGGCGTGCCGTACTGGTCCAGCTCGCCCAGCAACGACCTTGACGAGAAGGCCAACGATTCAACGCGTGGCGACAAGCACTACTGGCAGGTCTGGGGCAATCCGGCGTTGCCGGTGCAGGCCTACCTGCGCGAGACCCCGCGCTTCATGTCCGAGTACGGGCTGCAGGCGTGGCCGTCGGTGGCGACGGTGGACCAGATCGCCACCCGCGCCGAGCAGCGCATCGACAGCCCGGTGATCCGCGCGCACCAGAAATTCATGGCCGGCGAGGGCAACAGCCGCCTGCTGCACTACATCGAACTGGGCTACGGCACGCCGAAGGACTTCGAGGACTTCGTCTACCTCAGCCAGGTGATGCAGGCCGATGGCATCGCACTGGCGGCGCTGCATCATCGCGCCTCGCGGCCGTACACGATGGGCTCGCTGTACTGGCAGCTCAACGACGTCTGGCCAGGTGCTTCATGGTCCAGCGTGGACTACTTCGGTCGCTGGAAGGCGCTGCACTTCGCCGCGCGGCGTTTCTTCGCGCCGGTGGCGGTGGCGGCGTTGCGCGACGAGGGCAGTACGCGGGTGCGCCTGATCAACGACGGTGCCGCGCTGGATGCACGCTGGCGGTTGCGGGTGATGGATGTAGACGGCAAGGTGCTTCGCCGCCGCGAGGAAGCGGTGACCCTGGCCGCTGCCGGTGTCACCTCGATCGGTGATTTCCGCGACGCCGAATTGCTGGCCGGTGCCGATCCAAAGCGCACGGTGGCCGTGTTCGAACTGCTGCAGAACGGGGCGGTGAGTGCCCGCCAGGTTGTCGGCTTCGTTGAGGCCAAGGATCAGATCCTGCCGCGGCAGAAGCTCAAGGCCAGCCTGTCCATTGAAGGCGACCACTACCGTCTGCGATTGGAAAGCGCGGCCTACATGCGTTCGGCGTGGATCGACTTCGGTGAATTGGACGTGCAGGTGGAAGACAACCTGCTGGATCTGCTGCCGGGCGAAACCCGCGATATCGCGGTGCGCGGTCCGGTGGATCTGACGACGCTGCGCGAAGCGCTGAAGGTAAAAACCCTCAACGATCGTTGAGGGCGGCGCATCCTGTTTTGGTAGGTGCCAACCTTGGTTGGCACACCCCGAACATGCCAACCAAGGTTGGCATCTACCAGAAGCGGAGACGGGTAGGTGCGGACCGTTGGTCCGCACACATCTTTTCTTTACAGCTGGATCTGCTGGAAATTCTCGACGCGCTCGTGGCCGTTGACGGCCTGGCCGGTGCGCGGCAGCGGGTAGTCGTCCAGGCGGTCGATCAGGCGGGTCTGCAGGCCGGCTTCGCGGGCAGCATCCAGTTCTTCCACTACATCCGACAGGAACAGGATCTCGCCGGCCGGCACGCCAATGGCCTGCACGATGCGGCGGTAGCTCTCGGCCTCGCGCTTGCCGCCGATCTCGGTGTCGAACCAGCCCGACACCAGCGGGCTGAGGTCACCTGCGTCGCTGAAGCCGAAGAACAGTTTCTGGGCCGGCACCGAACCGGAGGAGTACACGTAGAGCGGCAGGCCGGAGGCGTGCCAGCCGTTCAGTACCGGCGCCACCTCCGGGTAGAAATGCGCGGTGTAATCGCCGCGGCGGTAGCCTTCGTCCCAGATCAGGCCCTGCAGCGCCTTCAGTGCAGTGTGCTTGCGGTCCTGGTCGATCCAGCCCTGCAGCGTCTCGGCCACCAGGCTGTCCTGGCAGGCGCCGCCGATCTCGGTGGCCACCGCATCCAGCCAGCGGCGGACTTCCGGCTGCTGGCCGTGCTCGGCGACGAACGCGGGCAGCGCCTTGCGGGCATAGGGGAACAGCACGTTCTTGACGAACGAGATGCTGCTGGTGGTGCCTTCGATATCGGTCAGGATGACGCGGGGCTGCATGGATCAGGACGCCTGGGTAGGTACGTAACGGGGGAATTTCTGCGCGATGTCGGTGCCGGTGAAGTGACCGACCCAGCCATCCGGCTCGGTGAAGAAGCGGATCGCGACGAAGCTGGGCTCGTCGCCCATGTCGAACCAGTGGGTGGTGCCATCGGGTACGGCGATCAGGTCGTCCTTCACGCACTCGATCTCATAGACCTTGTCACCCACGTGCAGGGTGAACAGGCCGGAGCCTGCCACGAAGAAGCGCACCTCGTCTTCCTTGTGGAAGTGTTCGTCGAGGAACTTCCTGCGCAGCTCGGCGCGGTTCGGGTTGTCCGGGGCGATCGAGGCCACGTCCACGCTCTTGAAGCCGCGCTCGGCAACCAGGCGGTCGATGTCGGCGCGGTAAGCGGCGAATACTTCATCCTGGCTGGCGCCCGGTGCGACCGGTGCGGTGGCCTGCCAGCGCTCGAAGGTGACGCCGATCTTCTGCAGCTCGGCAGCGATGATCGCGCCGTCCTGGGTATCCAGCAGCGGCGATTCGGGGCGGGTGTCGTCGTAGATGCGCAGTCGGCTCATGGCGGCAGCTTGAACGTCTCGGGGGGAAGACAGGGTAGCAGGGTGGGCACGAGGTGCAGATTCCGGATCGGCATCTGCACCTGCGTGCGGGTTCAGCCGCGCAGCTTGCGCAGTTCCAGCTCGCAGTGGAACAGGAACTCGAACGCTTCCAGGTGGCGGCGTGCCTCGGCCATGTCGCGGCCCCAGGCATACAGGCCGTGGCCGTCGATCAGGTAGCCCCACAGGTTCTGACGGTCGAGCAGGTCATCGACCTGCTTCGAAAGCACGTTCATGTCCTGGGTGTTGGCGAACACCGGCACGTCGATGGCCATCTCGTGGGTGCTGTTGCCGGCGAAGGCCTTCAGCAGCTCGTAGCCTTCCAGGCGGATGTGGCCCTGCGGCGCGTACAGGCGTGAGGCGACGGTCTGCACCGGCGAGTGGGTGTGCAGCACGCAGCCGATTTCCGGGAAGCGGCGATACAGCTGGGTGTGCAGCAGGGTTTCGGCGGACGGGCGCAGCGGGCGGCCGACGGCCAGGCCGTCGAAGTCCACCACCATGATGTCGTCCTCGATCAGGCGGCCCTTGTCCTTGCCGGAGACGGTGATCGCGGCGTGGCGGTCGTCCAGGCGGTGGGAGAAGTTGCTGCTGGTGGCCGGGGTCCAGCCGGCGTGGGCCAGTTCGCGGACGTTGTCGATCAGCAGCTGGGCCAGTTCGCTCAGGCGCGCGGTGTCGTACGGGAAGGTGGGGGCGTTCATGCCGTCGATTTTACTGGATTCGGCCAACGGCTGAGCCCCTCGTGGCTGTCTCGCCGGGCTGGATTTCTTGCTTTGGCCGGGCGGGTGGGCTGTGCCGGGCACGAGGTACACCCGTCGATGGGGGCTTGGCCGCGGCATCCATGCCGCGGACACCCCTGCACAACCCACCCGCCCGACCACGGACAGGTTCCGTGCGCGTCAGCCACGGAGTGAAGAAGGAAAGGCAGAAGCGGGTCGCGGCGCTGCGCTTGCTCGGAGCCGAGCATGGCTCGGCTCTACAGAGAATTCATTTCCCAGACCGAATTCATCCACGCATGGCGTGGATCCACCGGACGCGCCGGGAGAGTGTCAGGGGTGGGGAGGCATGGGTTCGCGGGGGTGTCCGCGGCATGGATGCCGCGGCCAAGCCTCCAGGGATGGATTCACGGCGTCCCCCGCGAACCCATGCCTCCCCGCCAAACCCTCAGCCCAGCTCTTGTCGTTGCTCCGGCTTCAAAGGCGGGTGCAGGGCAGCAGGCCCTGCAATCCCTTTACTTACCCCGCAGGCGGCTGTGCCTGAAGCCGTAGCAGAAATAGATCACGAAGCCGACGAACGTCCACACCCCCATCAGCATCCAGTTGTGCATCGTCATCGCCGACAGCAGGGCAAGGCAACTCAGCACGCCCAGGCTGCAGATCAGCCACGCCATCGGCATGCGGAACGGACGCGGCAGGTCCGGCTGGGTGCGGCGCAGGATCAGCACGCCGGCGCACACGGCAGCGAACGCGATCAGCGTGCCCATCGAGGTCAGCTCACCGAGGATATCCAGCGGGAACAGCGCCGCCAGCAGCGCGATGCCGATACCGGTGATCACGGTGTTGATGTGCGGGGTGCGGTACTTCGGGTGGATCTTGGTGAACACCGGCGGCAGCAGGCCGTCGCGCCCCATGATCATGAAGATGCGCGGCTGGCCGATGATCATCACCAGCACCACCGAAGACAGGCCGACCAGCGCGCCGACCTCGACCACCCAGCGCAGCCAGCCCAGCTGCGGATGCGCGGCCACCGCGGTCACCACCGGCTCGTCGGTGCCCAGCAGCTGGAACGGCACCAGGCCGGTCATCACTGCGGCCATCGCGATGTACAGCACGGTGCAGATCACCAGCGACAGCATCATGCCGAACGGCATGTCGCGCTGTGGATTCTTCGATTCCTGCGCCGCCACCGACACCGCCTCGAAGCCGATGTAGGCGAAGAACACCATCGCCGCACCGCGCAGCACGCCTTCCATGCCGTACTTGCCGGGGCCTTCGTTGGCCGGAATGAACGGGGTCCAGTTGCTGGTGTCCACGTACTTCCAGCCGACCACGATGACGAGCACGATCAGGCCGGTCTTGAGCACGACCATCGCCATGTTCATCGCCGAGGACTTGCTGATGCCGACGTAGCACAGCCAGGTCAGCAGCAGCACCAGTGCGGCGGCGGGCAGGTTGGCGATCGCGCCGGTCGGGCGCAGCTGTGCATCGAGTGGGGCACTGACCAGCGCCGCCGGTAGATGGATGTCGAACTGGCTGAGCAGGCTGAGGAAATAGCCGGTCCAGCTGACCGCGACCGCCGAGGCGGAGACGCCGTACTCGAGCACCAGCATCCAGCCGATGAACCAGGCCGAGAGCTCGCCGAAGGTGGCGTAGGTGTAGGTGTAGGCGCTGCCGGAGACCGGCACCATCGAGGCGAATTCGGCGTAGGCCAGCGCGCAGAAGGCGCAGCAGATGGCGGCCAGTACGAAGGACAGCATGATGGCCGGGCCGGCGTGGTTGGCGGCGGCCTGGCCGGTGATGACGAAGATGCCGCCGCCGATCACCGCGCCGATACCCAGGGCAGTCAGCCCCCAGGGGCCGAGGTGGCGGCGCAGGCTCAGGCCGTTGGCGTCTTCATGGGCGGCATGCGGGTGCTTGGTGGCCCACAGTTGCTTGAACATGTGTGGTGGTCTTGTCGAAGCGCGCCATGACCGGCGCGCGGGGAAAACGGACGGGCCGGCGCGAGGCCGGCCCGTAGGCGGATCAGGGCGACTTGGCCAGCTTGCTGTTGCGGATGCCGTAGCCCAGGTAGATCAGGAGGCCGAGCAGCGTCCAGCCAACGAACAGGTGCCAGTGCACCACGAACGCCTGCCAGAACAGGAACAGGCAGGTGGCTGCGCCGAGCGGGCAGATGATCCACACCGCCGGCACGCGGAACGGGCGGTGGATCTCCGGCTTGGTATAGCGCAGCACCAGCACGCCGATGCAGACCGTGGCGAAGGCCAGCAGGGTGCCCATCGAGACCAGTTCGCCCAGCACGTTCAGCGGTACCAGGCCGGCCAGTGCCGCGGCGATCACGCCGACCACGATGGTGGCGACGTACGGGGTGCGGAAGCGGGCGTGGACCCTGCCGAAGAACTTCGGCAGCAGGCCGTCGCGGGAGATGGTGTAGGCGATGCGGGTCTGGCCCATCATCATCACAAGCACCACCGAGGACAGGCCGGCGATGGCGCCGATCTCAACCAGGGTCTTCAGCCAGGACAGGGTCGGGTAGGGTTCCAGCGCGGTGGCCACCGGCTTGTCGGTGCCCAGCAGGTGGTACGGCATCATGCCGGTCAGCACCGCGCAGACGATGATGTAGACGATGGTGCACACCGCCAGCGAGCCGAGCAGGCCGATCGGCATGTTGCGCTGCGGGTCCTTGGTTTCGCCTGCGGCGGTGGAGACCGCATCGAAGCCGATGTAGGCGAAGAACACGATGGTGGCCGCACGGAACACGCCGCTCCAGCCGAACTCACCCGCCACGCCGGTGTTTTCCGGGATGAACGGCTGCCAGTTGGCCGGGTCGATGTGGGCCGCGCCGATGCCGATGAACAGGCAGATGACGGTGACCTTGATCGCCACGATGATCGCGTTGACAAAGGCCGACTGGGTCACGCCCACGTACAGCAGGCCGGACACCGCCGCCACGATCAGTACTGCCGGCAGGTTGAACAGCTTGCCCGAGGCGATGAACTCGCTGCCGGTCCAGGCGATCGGGGCTGCGCTGAGCGCATCCGGGAACGGCATGTGCAGCGTGGTGGTGATGAAGCTGATCAGGTATGCCGACCAGCCCACCGCGACCGAGGCCGAGGCGAACAGGTATTCCAGCACCAGGCACCAGCCGATGAACCAGGCCATGCCCTCGCCGAGGGTGGCGTAGGAGTAGGAGTAGGCGCTGCCGGAGACCGGCATCATCGCCGCGAATTCGGCGTAGCACAGGCCCGCCAGGGCGCAGGCGAAACCGGCGATGACGAACGACAGCATCACTGCCGGGCCAGCGTGGTTGGCCGCAGCCTGGCCGGTCAGCACGAAGATACCTGCGCCGATCACCGCACCCACGCCAAGCAGGATGAGGTGTTTAGCCGTGAGGGTCCGTTTCAACGTGGCTTCGCCGTCCAGGCTGCCTTCGATGGGTTCGCCAGCATCGACGTGCCCGGCCGGTTCAACCGGCTTGACCCTCAACAGAGCTTTCAGCATGCAGTACTTCCTAGTGATCGGATTGGGTGGGCCGCCGATACGTTGCCGGCAACCCTGGAATGGTGAAGGCCGCGCGAACGGCCCGCTGTACCTTAGCCAAAGCTGAAGCCAACGCACAAGCGCAATCGCAACAATGAACGGCGATAATGAGCAGTATTTTTCCAAACGCCGCCCATTCATGAGCCAGACCGCCGAAACCCTTGCCGTGCTTGACGATCGCCTGCGTGGCCTGCTGCGGGACTACGCCCGCCGCGAGCCCGCCCACGACGCATTGGCTGCCGAATTCGGCACATTGTTGGACGATCCGGAAGATCCGTTCCGGCGCGAGCGGCTGGCCGGCCACTTCACCGCCAGCTGCTGGCTGGTCAGTGCCGACGGCCAGCGCCTGCTGCTGACCCATCACCGCAAGCTGCAGCGCTGGCTGCAGCTGGGCGGCCACGCCGACGGCGACCGCGACCTGGCCCAGGTGGCACTGAAGGAAGCCGAAGAAGAATCGGGACTGAGCGGCCTGGTGTTGGAAGACCCGGGCATCTTCGATATCGACAAGCACTGGATTCCGGAGCGCAAGGAGGTGCCGGGCCACTGGCACTACGACGTGCGTTTCGTGATCCGCGCGCTGGGTGGCGAGGCCTTCGTGCTCAGCGAGGAGTCGCTGGAACTGGCCTGGCGGCCGGTGACCGAGGTCGCGGCCGATCCGGAATCGGACGAATCCATGCAGCGCATGGCGCGCCGGTGGCTGACGCGCTGAAGAAAAAGGGGACGGAGGGGATTAAGTCGTTTACGCCGCATGTGCCGCAAACGACTTAATCCCCTCCGTCCCCTTTTTTCAGTACAGGATGCGCGTGCGCAGCGTGCCCGGAATCGCGGCCAGCTCGTCGCGCACGGCGGCGGCTTGTTCCTCGCTGGCGGTGATGTCGATCACCACGTAGCCCACCTTCGGGTCGGTGCGCAGGAACTGGCCGTCGATGTTGACGTTGTGGCGCGAGAAGATCTCGTTGACCTTGGACAGCACGCCCGGCACGTTCTGGTGGATGTGCAGCAGGCGCAGGCTGTCGGCGTGCTCGGGCAGGGTCACTTCCGGGAAATTGACCGCCGACAGGGTGCTGCCGTTGTCGCTGTAGCGCACCAGCTTGGCGGCCACTTCAACGCCGATGTTGTCCTGCGCCTCCAGCGTGCTGCCGCCCACGTGCGGGGTCAGGATCACGTTGTCGTGGCGGGTCAGCGGCGATTCGAAGATATCGCCATTGCCCTTCGGTTCGACCGGGAACACGTCCAGCGCGGCGCCGCCGACGTGGCCGCTGGCCAGGGCCGCGTCCAGCGCATCGATGTCGACCACGGTGCCGCGCGCGGCGTTGATCAGGTGCGCACCCTTGCGCATCTTCGCCAGCTCGGTGCTGCCGATCATCCACTGCGTGGACGGGGTCTCCGGCACGTGCAGGGTGACGATGTCGGCGCGCGCCAGCAGGTCGTCCAGGCTGGCCGCCGCACGGGCATTGCCCAGTGCCAGCTTGGTTTCCACGTCGTGGAAGATCACCTGCATGCCCAGCGATTCGGCCAGCACGCCGACCTGGGTGCCGATGTGGCCGTAACCGATGATGCCCAGCGTCTTGCCCCGCACTTCATGGCTGCCGCTGGCCGACTTCGACCAGCCGCCGCGATGGCATTCGGCGTTCTTCTGCGGAATGCCACGGGTCAGCATGATCGCTTCGGCGATGACCAGCTCGGCCACGCTGCGGGTGTTGGAGTACGGCGCGTTGAACACCGGGATGCCGGCCAGCTCGGCCGCGTCCAGGTCGACCTGGTTGGTGCCGATGCAGAAGCAGCCCACCGCGATCAGGCGCTTGGCCTCGGCCAGCACTTCGGCGCTGAGCTGGGTGCGCGAACGGATGCCGACGATATGCGCCTCGGCGATGCGCGCCTTCAGTTCGTCCTCGGGCAGCGCCTTGGTGTGCGCTTCGATCTGGCTGTAGCCGGCGGCGCTGAATACCTCCACGGCGGTCTGGCTGACCCCCTCCAGCAACAGCACGCGGATATCCTGCTTCGGGAACGAGGTCTTCTTCGGCGACATGGGGCGACACGGCCAGTGGGACAGGGGCTGACCACTATGCCAGATCGCAGCGACCATGGTGCAGTGCGTAATTGGTTGCATCCGTAGCTATCTGCACGGCTGCGGGGCTGGACGCTGGCGCGTGCCGCTGGCACGCTTGCCCGTTCTTCACGCACCGCGCTGGACCGTCATGACCGATTCCCGCATTGCCTCGCTGCAACAAGCCTGCCCCGGCCTGAAGCTGAAGACCGATCCGTCCGACCTGGAGCATTACGGGCGCGACTGGACCCGGCGCTGGACGCCGGCGCCGCTGGCGATCGCACTGCCGGCCACGGTCGAGGAAGTGCAGGCGGTGATGCGCTGGAGCGCAGGCGAGGGCGTGGCCGTGGTGCCGTCCGGTGGCCGCACCGGCCTCTCGGGTGGCGCGGTGGCCGCCAACGGCGAGCTGGTGCTCAGCCTGGAACGGATGAACAAGGCACTGGCCTACGACGCGGTCGATCGCACCCTGGTGGTGCAGGCCGGCATGCCGCTGGAAGCCGTGCACAATGCCGCGCTGGACCATGGCTTGATCTACCCGGTGGATTTCGCCGCGCGCGGGTCCTGCTCGATCGGCGGCAACATCGCCACCAATGCCGGTGGCATCCGCGTGATCCGTTACGGCAACACCCGCGAGTGGATCGCAGGGCTGAAGGTGGTCACCGCTGACGGCGAGTTGCTGGAACTCAACAAGGGGCTGATCAAGAACTCCAGCGGCTATGACTTCCGCCAGCTGCTGATCGGCTCGGAGGGCACGCTGGGTGTGATCGTCGAAGCCACAGTGAAATTGACCGACCCGCCGCCGGCCAGCAACGTGATGCTGCTGGCAGTGCCGAGCTTTGAAGTGCTGATGCAGGTATTCGCCGCGTTCCGCGCGCGCCTGCAGCTGCAGGCCTTCGAATTCTTCACCGACCGGGCGCTGGAGCACGTGCTGGCGCATGGCGCGCAGGCACCGTTCGACGAAGTGCACCCGTATTACGTGGTCACCGAGTTCGCGGCCGGCGACGAGGCCCAGGAAGCGGCTGCGATGGCCGCGTTCGAGGACTGCATGGGCAATGGCTGGGTCAGCGATGGCGTGATCAGTGCCAGCGACGCGCAGGCCGCGCAGCTGTGGCGCCTGCGCGAAGGCATCACTGAGTCGCTTGCCCGTTACAAGCCCTACAAGAACGATGTTTCGGTGCGGATCTCGTCGATGCCGGCGTTCCTGGCCGAGACCCAGGCGCTGATCGGGCAGGCCTACCCGCATTTCGATGTGGTGTGGTTCGGCCACATCGGCGACGGCAATCTGCACATCAACGTGCTCAAGCCGGACGACACCAGTGACGCTGATTTCGTGGCGCAATGCGAGCACGTAACCAAGCTGCTGGCGCAGGTGCTGGCCCGCTTCGACGGCAGCATCTCGGCCGAGCACGGCATCGGTCTGGTCAAGAAGGGCTACCTGGACAGCACCCGCGGCCCGGCCGAGATCGCGCTGATGAAGGCGGTCAAACGCGCGTTCGATCCCCAAGCGCGGCTGAATCCCGGCAAGCTGTTCGACGTTTGAGCCGGGCAAATCCTTCACGCACCCGTTACGCTCCACGCTTCCTAACAACCGGCTTCGAACCGATGACCCGTCCGCTTCTGCTGCTTGCCCTGCTGTCCCTGCCGCTGGCCGGCTTCGCTTCCAGCTTCGCCGGCACCTCGGCCGGCTCGGCCACCGGTGCGTCCTCCGGTTCCTCGGGCAGCAGCTCGGGCGATGACAAGGTGGTACTGGCTGCGCGCGACGATGCCGCCGCGTTCGTCGCCAGCGACGGCCAGATCCGTGGTGCCCGCCTGCAAGCCGCGCTGGTCCACCTGCGTGAGCAGAGCACTGCCGCACAGCAGCAGAGCGATCTGGAACTGGCCCGCGCGCTGCTGGCGCGTTGATCCTGCCTTCGGGTAGTGCCGGCCGCTGGCCGGCAACGCCATGACATCTGCACGGAACGCAGCCACGCACGGCGTGGCTCTACTGCTGATCGCTCATGTCGCGCACGCGGCTGATCGCCTGCAGCTCGATCCTGCAGGGCTGAGCCCTGCACAGCAGCAGGTGGCGACGCAGACCCTGGCCGACGTGCAGTCATTGTTGCCAGATGGCCTGCTGCGCGCCCTGCCGGCGCAGGTGCAGGTGCGCTGGAGTGATGGCCTTCCCGCCGAGGTGCATGGCCGCGCCTTCGCCGGCCGCATCACGTTGCGCCGCGATCTTCTGGATGACGGCATGCCCGGCGCCCGGCGCGCACGCCGCAGCGCGCTGGTACACGAACTGAGCCATGTTGCCGACCGTACGGGGGCGAACTGGTCGCGCAGTATGCGCTGGCGTGATCTGGCCGGATGGCAGCGCAAGCCCTGGCATCTCGGCCGTGGCGGCAATGACTTCCGAGACCGTAGTCCCGATGCGTATGAACTGAAAGATCCGGCCGAGTACCTGGCAGTGAACGCCGAGCATTTCGTGCTCGACAGCGAGTTTGCCTGCCGGCGCCCGGCACTGGCGCAGTGGTACCAGGCCCATTTCGGAACACCGCCGTCGCTGCCACAGCCGCAGTGCGCTACGACGCTGCCCTTGCTCCAGGCCGAATCGGAAGAGGGTGCGGCGTCGTTGCTGCACCTCGACCCGGCACGCGTCTACGCGGTGGATTACCTGTTTGCCGAAGGCAGCGCGCAGCCGATGAGCCGCTGGGGCCACAGCATGCTGCGGCTGGTGATCTGCCGGCCGGGCCGTGCGCCGGGGCCGGACTGTCGCCTGGACCTGGAATACCACCGTGTGCTTTCGTTCCGTGCCTTCGTTGGTGACGTGCAGATTTCCAACTGGCGTGGCCTTACCGGTGGCTACCCGTCGCGACTGTTCGTGCTGCCGCTGCAGCAGGTAGTGGACGAGTACACCAAGGTCGAGCTGCGCGGGTTGCAGTCGCTGCCGTTGCAGTTGTCGCCCGGCGAGATCGCCAGCCTGCTCGAGCGCACTGCGCAGGTGCACTGGAGCTATGACGGGCGCTATTACTTCGTCAGCAACAACTGCGCGGTGGAAACCGCCAAGCTGCTGCAGGCGGGTGTGCCGCGGCTGGGCGAGGCCGGGCTGGCCCAGCTGAGTCCGCGTGGTTTGAAGCGTCGGCTGTCGCAGCTGCATGTGCTGGACGAGCAGGTACTCACGGACCGCAATGCAGCACAGGCGCAGGGTTACTACTTCGCCTCGGCACGCGATCACTACCAGCAGTTGTTCGGCGTGGCGGCAGCCCAGCTGGCATTGCCCGCACGCGACGTACGCGGCTGGTTGAAGCTGCCCGCACAGCAGCGTGCGCTGTGGTTGCTGCAGGGCGACCTGCGCGCAAGCGCCGGCCTGCTGCTGCTGGAACAGGCTGCGCAACGCCGCGCCGAGCTGCGCGCGCGCGATGTGCTGAAACGGCGCCTGCTGGCCGCACCGGACAGTGCCGAGACCCGGGGCCTGCGCCAGTTGCTGGAGCAGGGTGGGCAATGGCTGCGCCCGGGTACGCTGCTGGCGGACGGCGGCTACGGGTTGCCGCTGGCCGATGAGCAGGCGGTGCTGGCCGAAGCGGTTGCCACCGCCAGCGCACAGGCGGTGCCGGCCTGGCAGGCGCTGCGCGTACAGCTGCGTCAGCAGCTGCCGGAGAAGCAGCGCAACGAAATGGATGCGATCGACGCCAACCTCGCTGCGCTCGGTGCCCGCCTGCGGGAACAGGCAGCCACGCCGGCTATTGGCGCGGCAGCTCGATAACGAAACGGCTGCCACCAGCGTTGCCCGCCGTGCAGTAGACGCGGCCGCCGTGCGCGTCGGCGATGGCCTTGACCACCGCCAGGCCGAGCCCGCTACCGCCACCCTGGCGCGAACGCGAACCGTCGGCACGCATGAACGGAGAGAAGATGTCGGCGTGCAGCTCAGGGTCGATGCCCGGGCCCTCATCCTCGATCGCTACCTGCACATGGCCCGGTGTGTCATGCACGGCAATCCGCACTTTGCCCGGGCTGGCATAGCGGCGCGCGTTCTCCAGCAGCGCCAGCAGCGCCTGGCGCAGGCGGGTCGGGTCGCAGTGCGCGTTGTGTTCTTCGCGGCTGGTTTCCAGCTCCAGCACGAAGCCGGCGACGCGGAACTGGGGATCGACCAGGGTCATCACCGAATGCACTTCGGCCACCACGTCGGTACGTGCGCGGCGCACGTCCAGCCGCGCATTGTCGGACAGGCTCAGCACGCGCAGATCCTCGATCAGTCGTGACAGGCCCTCGACCTGGGCGAGCAGGCTGCGGAACTGTGATTCGTCCGGCTGGAAGACGCCCTCGGCCAGGCCCTGCAGGCGGCCGCGCAGGATCGTCACCGGTGTGCGCAGTTCATGGGCGATGGCCGCATGCCACATCGCACGCTCGCTCTCCACGTGCTGCAGCCGCCGCGCCATGGCATTGAAGTCCTCGACCAAGGTGGCCACTTCGCCCGGCGAGTTTTCCTCGACGCTGGCACGGGCACCGAGGTCGCCGCCCGCGAGCGCGCGCACGCTGTCCACCAGCGAATTCAACGGCGACAGGATGCGATGGGCAAGACGGAACGAGGCGGCGATGGCCAGCGCCAGGCCGGTCAGGATCACGCCGACCATCCATGCCAGTTCAGGGCCGGTCGGCAGCCAGCTTTCCGGCTCCTCGGTAGTGCCGGGGAAGAATTCGACCAGGACCGCATACAGCAGCCACGATGACAGGATCATCATCACGATGACGCCGATCACCATCAGCGACATCGAGACGATGATGTGGCGGCTGAGCCCGGAGCGGCGCAGGCGGGCCATCAGCGGTCGGCCATCAACCGGTAGCCGACGCCACGCACGCTGGCCGGCACATTGACCATGCCCACTTCATCCAGCTTGCGGCGCAGCTTGCTGACATGGCTGTCGACCGTGCGCTCCAGCGCCTCGCTTTCCGGCAGGCATTCGTGCATCAGTTCACTGCGGCTGAAGATGCGGGTCGGCGCCAGCGCCATGCAGTGCAGCAGCTTGAACTCGGTGAGCGTGAGCAGCACTTCGTGGCTGTAGCCTTCGCCTTCCACGTGTACGGCGTGGGTGGCCGAGTCGATCAGCAGCGGGCCCGCCCGCAGCGCGGTCGGGGCGTCCACGCGCGAGGCGCGCAACGTACGCCGCAGCACGGCGCGCACGCGCGCCGCCACTTCGGCCGGATTGAATGGTTTGACCACGTAGTCATCAGCGCCCATGCGCAGTGCGGTCAGCTTGTCCAGGTCCTGGTCCAGTGCGGTCAGCATGATCACCGGCGTCTCGCCGCGCTGGCGCAGCTGGGTCAGCACGCTCCAGCCATCCAGCCGCGGCAGCTGCACATCGAGCAGGACCAGGTCGGGGCGGGCGCTGCGATGCAGGTCCAGTGCGCTGTGGCCGTCGGCGGCGCGCAGCGTACGCAGTCCTTCGCGTTCCAGATAGGCGGTGAGAATGTCGGCGATCTCGGCCTCATCCTCGACGATCAGGACGAGGGCGGCGAGGGCAGGGGAGGCATGCATGCAGGGGCGGGGCCTTAAGGTGCTTGCCTCCATCGTATCTCCACAGTTCCTCCATCGAAACCCCATCATCGCCACGCACACTCTGCGCTTCAGAACCTATCAGCCGCCCGCGCGGCATTGTGCACAGCAATGAGAACCTTCAGGACTCCGGTCGCGTTGATCGCGGCCCTCGCCCTGGCCATGACGGCCTGCTCCACCCCCGAAGCCACGCCCGAAGCCGCACCCCGCGTGAGCGTGGTTACCGTCGGCCCGCAGGTGGTGCAGCGTGACGACGAACTGCCTGGCCGCGTGGCCGCCGTGCGCACTGCGCAGATCCGAGCGCAGGTGGGTGGCATCGTGCAGCGCCGGCTGTTTGACCAGGGCGCGGAAGTAGACGCCGGCCAGGCCCTGTTCCAGATCGATCCGGCGGCCTTCCGTGCCGATGTCGATTCGGCACTGGCCGCGCTGCAGCGCAGTGAGGCCGCCCTGGGCCGCAGTCGCGTGCAGTCGCAGCGCCTGCATGCACTGGCCGCGGCACAGGCCGTCAGCCAGCAGCATCGCGACGATGCCAGCGCCGAGTACGAACAGGCCCGTGCCGCGGTGAATGAAGCGCGCGCGATCCTGGCCCGTCGCCAGCTCGACCTGCGCTATGCCACGGTCAGCGCGCCGATTGCCGGCCGCATCGATCAGGCGCTGGTGACCGAAGGCGCACTGGTCGGCGTGGCCGATGCCGAGCCGATGGCGGTGGTACAGCAGATCGACCAGGTCTACGTCGATGTGCGCCAGCCGGCGGCCCAGCTGGAATCGCTGCAGCGCAGTGCTGCCGGTGGTGGCGAGCTGCCGGTGACGATCATCGGTGCCGCCGGCAAGCCGCTGTCCGAGCGTGGCCAGATGCTGTTCTCCGGCATCAACGTCGATGCGCGTACCGGTGATGTGATCCTCCGCATCCTGGTCGACAACCCGCAGCGCCAGCTGCTACCCGGCATGTATGTGCGCGCGAAAGTGCCGCGGGGTGCGCCGGCCAGTGCACTGACCGTGCCGCAGCAGGCCGTGCTGCGCAGCGCCGGTGGTCAGGCCTATGCCTGGGTGATCGGTGGCGATGGCAAGGCGGTGATCCGCACGCTGGAGGTCGACGGCAGCGTTGATCGCCAGTGGCTGGTGCGCACCGGTCTGAAGGCGGGCGAAAAGGTGGTGGTCGAGGGCCAGGAACGCCTGCAGGAAGGCGTGGTGGTCGATGCGCGCGACTGGCAGATGCCGGTCGCCAGCGCCGGCGCGGTGCAGGCCGGCAGCAAGGGCTGAGCCTTTCCCGGGCCAGCCCCTCCAGGAAAATCCAACATGGCACGTTTCTTCATCGATCGCCCGGTGTTCGCCTGGGTGCTGGCGATCTTCATCATCCTGGCCGGCGTACTGGCCATTCCGCGCTTGGCCGTGGAGCGCTATCCGGTGGTCGCGCCGCCCAGTGTCAGCATCTATGCCAGCTACCCGGGTGCCAGCCCGCAGACGCTGAATGATGCGGTGGTCGGGCTGATCGAGCGCGAGCTGTCCAGCGTCAAGCACCTGCTGTACTTCGAATCGTCGGTGGACACCTCCGGCGAAGCCTCGATCACTGCGACCTTCAAGCCCGGTACCAACCCGGAGCTGGCGCAGGTGGACGTGCAGAACCGGATCAAGGCGATCGAGCCGCGCCTGCCGCGCAGCGTGCGCCAGAACGGCCTGTTCGTGGAGGCCGCCGATTCCGGCTTCCTGATGCTGGTCGGCCTGCGTTCGCCGGATGCCAGCGTCAGCGAAGCTGCGCTGGGCGATTTCATGGCGCGCAACATCATCGAAGAGCTGCGCCGCATCGATGGCGTCGGCCGCGTGCAGCTGTTCGGTGCCGAACAGGCGATGCGCGTTTGGCTGGACCCGACCCGGTTGACCGGCTACGGCCTGACCATGGGCGATGTGGCCACCGCCATCGAGCAGCAGAACCTGGAGATCTCGCCGGGACGCATCGGTGATTCGCCGGGTGTTCCGGGCCAGCGCATCACCGTGCCGCTCAGCGCCGATGGGCAGCTGTCCACGCCGGAGCAGTTCGCAGCCATCGTGCTGCGCGCCGGGGCAGACGGTTCACGGGTGGTGCTGGGCGATGTCGCCCGCGTCGAACTGGGCGCGCAGAGCTATGCGTGGGGCACCCGCGAGGATGGCCACCCGGCCACCGCCGCCGGCGTGCAGTTGCGTCCTGGCGCGAACGCAGTGCGCACCGCGTCGGCGGTCCGTGAGCGCATGGCCGAACTGGCGCCGCTGCTGCCGCGCGGCGTGGAGTCGAGCATTCCGTTCGACACCGCACCGTTCGTGAAGATCTCGATCCAGAAGGTGGTGCAGACGCTGCTGGAGGCCATGCTGCTGGTGTTCGCGGTGATGTACCTGTTCCTGCAGAACTGGCGCTACACGCTGATTCCGGCGCTGGTCGCACCGATCGCGCTGCTCGGCACCTTCGCGGTGATGCTGGCACTGGGCTTCTCGATCAACGTGCTGACCATGTTCGGCATGGTGCTGGCGATCGGCATCATCGTCGACGACGCCATCGTGGTGGTCGAGGGCGTGGAACGGATCATGGCCGAGGAAGGACTGCCGCCGCGCGAGGCCACCATCAAGGCGATGCGCGAGCTGACCGGTGCGGTGATCGGCATCACCCTGGTGCTGACCGCCGTGTTCATTCCGATGGCGTTGGCCAGCGGCTCGGTGGGCGCGATCTACCGCCAGTTCACCGTGGCGATGGCGGTGTCGATCCTGTTCTCTGCGCTGCTGGCATTGAGCCTGACGCCGGCGCTGTGCGCGACCCTGCTGCGCACGAATACCCATGGCCATCATGGTCGTGTCGGGCTGTTCGGTGCCTTCAATCGTGGCTTCGAGAAGATGACCGGGCGCTACCAGCGTGGCGTGGCCTCGGTGCTGCAGCGCAGTGGGCGGGTGATGGGCGTGTTCGCCGCACTGGTGGTGGCGCTGCTGCTGGGCCTGCACTGGTTGCCGGGCGCATTCCTGCCGGAAGAAGACCAGGGCTATTTCATGACTTCGATCCAGCTGCCGGCCGAAGCCACCGCCGAGCGCACGCTGGCCGTGGTCGAAGCCTACGAGCGGCACGTGGCCTCGCGTCCGGGCATCGGCTCCAACCAGTCGATCCTCGGCTACAGCTTCTCCGGCTCCGGCCCGAGCGCGGCGCTGACCTACACCATGCTCAAGGACTGGAGCGAGCGTGCAGGCGCCACCGCGGCCGGCGAGGTGGAGGCCGCGCAGAAGGCGATGTCCACGATTGCCGAGGGCGAGGTGATGAGCGTGATGCCGCCGGCGATCGACAGCCTGGGCCGTTCGTCCGGCTTCTCGCTCGCCCTGCAGGCGCGTACTGGGCAGAGCCAGGCCGAACTACGCGCGGCCCTGCAGCAGCTGCTGAAGCTGGCCGAGGCCAGCCCGCTGCTGTCCGAGGTGCATGCCGATGGCCTGCCGGCCGGCACCAGCGTGCGGCTGGACATCGACCGGCCCAAGGCCGAGGCGATGGGCGTGGGCTTCGAACACATCAGCAGCACGCTGTCGGCTGCGATGGGCTCGCAGTACGTCAATGACTTCCCCAACAAGGGCCGGTTGCAGCAGGTGATCCTGCAGGCAGACGCCTCGCACCGGATGGAACTGGAGGACGTGCTGAAGCTGTACGTGCGCAACAGCGAGGGCGGCATGGTGGCGCTGTCCGAACTGGTGACCCCGCACTGGACCGAGGCGCCGCTGCAGCTGCAGCGCTATCTCGGCTTCCCGGCGCTGAATCTGTCCGGCGCCCCGGCCTCCGGCGTGTCGACCGGGCAGGCGATGGCGGAGATGGAGCGGTTGGCGGAGAAGCTGCCGTCCGGCTTCGCTCTGCAATGGACCAGCCAGTCGCTGCAGGAGCGCGAATCCGGTGCGCAGGCGCCGTGGCTTTTGCTGCTGTCGATGTTGGTGGTGTTCCTGGTGCTGGCGGCGCTGTACGAGAGCTGGTCGATTCCGCTGGCGGTGATGCTGGTGGTGCCGCTGGGCCTGCTCGGCGCGGTCGCCGCCGTGTTGTTGCGCGGCATGCCCAACGACGTGTTCTTCAAGGTCGGCATGATCACGGTGATCGGGCTGTCGGCGAAGAACGCGATCCTCATCGTCGAGTTCGCACGCCAGCTGCAGCAGCAGGGCCGTGGCCTGGTCGAAGCGGCCTTGGAGGCGGCACGGCTGCGCCTGCGGCCGATCGTGATGACCTCGCTGGCGTTCGCGCTGGGCGTGGTGCCGCTGATGCTGGCGCAGGGCGCATCGAAGGAAACCCAGCAGGCGATCGGAACCGGCGTGTTCGGCGGCATGGTCAGTGCGACCGTGCTGGCGGTGTTCTTCGTGCCGGTCTTCTATGTAGTAGTGCAGGGCGCGCGGCAGTGGATCGCGCAACGCCTGCGCAGGCGCCGGCCGATGCCGGAAGGATCCGTGGATGGAACGGGACATCGTTGAAGACCTGCATGAGCGGCAGCTGGCAGCGCTGGAACAGCGCCTGCGGCAGGCATTGCTGGATGACGACCACGATGCGCTGACCGCGCTGGTATCGCCGGCCTTGTTCATGATGGATGGGCAGGGCGGGCGCATGCTCGATCTGCCCTGGCTGGGCGACTGGCTGGCCGGGAACCTGCGGGTGAGCAGCCTGCAATCGTACGCGGTGGAAACGCTGCTGTGCGGACGCCTGGCATTGTTGTCCAGTGACGTGCGCTTGTCGGTGCGCGGGCAGGGCCAGGAGCGCGAGCTGAAACTGCGCCTGCTGCGGGTCTGGACCTGCAGTTCCGGCGACAGTGGCGCACAGCTGCTGTCGATGGCGGTGCTGGCCGCGTGAGTGCGGTCAGGCCGCTTTCAGGCCCCGCTCACCGGCAGGTGGTAGGGTCGAAGATCTCTGTAGTGTCGACAAGGAGTCGAGCCATGCGTGTAGTCCCCAGTCTGTTGGCAGCCTCCCTCGGGTTGGTCCTGGCCGCGTGCCAGCCGGCACAGCCACCCGCTGCGGGCGGCACTGATGCCGCGCCGCCGGCCGCGCCCGAGCCGGCTGCCAGCACCGGCGCCGGTACCGGCAGCGAGACCATGTACCGGTGTGGTGATCTGAACGTGCGCGCGACCTTCAATGGCGAGGATGCGGCGACGGTAGTGATCGGCGAACGTACCTTCGCCATGACTTCCGAGCGTGCGGCGTCGGGCGCGAAGTATGGCGATGGCCAGGGCAACAGCTTCTGGACCAAGGGCAGCGATGACGGCCTGTTGAGCCTGAAGGGCGAAGCCGATCGCGAGTGCCATGCGGTCGAAGCCACCGAAGGCGATGGCAGCGCCGGCAATGCCGCGTTCCGTGCCACCGGCAATGAACCCGGCTGGCTTGCAGTCGTTGACGGCGATGCGCCCGGCCTGCAGGTGGAAGTCGATTACGGCGAGCGCCGCTTCGATGTGGCCATGCCCACCGAGGGGGCCGACGGATGGAGTGGCAAGGCGTCCGACGGTACCGACGTCAAGCTCAGCTTCCAGCGCACCACCTGCCAGGACGACATGAGTGGTGAGGCGTTCGAGGCCAGGGTGAACCTGACCATCGGCACCCGCCAGTACCACGGCTGCGGCAACTTCGGCGCGAAGTAACGCCCGATTCCGCGGATCGGTGACGCCGGGCCATGCCCGGCGTGCATCGATCAGCCCCCGCAGGGCTTCAGGTCGAGATCGAAGTCCAGGTCATAGCGGCCGTTGATCCCGATCAGCGCTGCGCGGATCGCACAGTCACCGCGATAGCGCGCGACCAGATCGGTGAAGATCTTCTCGCGGCCCTCACAGTACTTCGCGCTGGCCTCTTCCAGTTCACGGCGACGCTCGTCGTCGTACGGCTCTTCGCCCGCGAAATGCTGGCAGGTGTTCTCGCGTGCGAGGAAGGCCTGCACGTCGGCCGGCATCGCGCAGTAGATGCGCACGTCGTCGACGTCATACACATCCTCCGGGACCGGACAGCCTGCGGCTGCACGTACCTTGTCCAGGTCTTCATCGCCCGAGGGCTGCTCGGTAGCGGGCTCCGCTTCGGCGATGGCCTCCACGGCGGCCGGTGCTTCCACCGCTGGTGCGGCGGTCACGGCCGGTTCGGCTGGCGTGGCGTCGGCAGCATTGTCCGCTGCCTGCGGCGAACATGCCGCAAGCAGGGACAGGCAACCGATCAGCGCAAGGCGCTTAGTCGGCACGGCCAGCGAATTCGCCGGTGGCGGTGTTCACCAGCACGCGCTCGCCGTTGACGATGTACTCCGGCACCATGATTTCGATGCCGGTGTTGAGCTTGGCCGGCTTCGGGCGCTTGGTGGCGGTGCCGCCCTTCAGTTCCGGCGGGGTTTCAATCACTTCCAGCACCACCGAGGCCGGCAGCTGGATCGCCACCGGCTGCTCGTCGATCACCTGCACGTAGATGCCGGTCAGGCCGTCGGTGATGTAGCCGGCGTCGTCGCCGATCACGTCCGCGTCCAAGGTGTACGGGGTGTAGTCCTCGTCATCGAGGAACACGAACGCATCGCCGTCCTTGTACGAATAGGTGGACTGGCGGCGCAGCAGTTCGACCTCGACCAGGTTGTCGTCGGCATCGAAGCTGGCATCGAGCTTGTTGCCGCCCGGCACGCTGTACATGATGAAGCGGAAGCGGACGTTGCCGCCGCGACCCTGCGGCGAGCTGCGCTCGATGTCGCGGATCTGGTACACGCCGTTGTTGTACTCGACGACGTTGCCCTTCTTGATGTCGTTGGCTTTCATGGTGATCTAGGTCGTTGGGGGAGGGCGCCGTCCCGGCGCCCGGGGGGAATCACTTCGGAGCGAGGCGGGTAGCGCCGTCCAGGCGGATGGTCTCGCCATTGAGGTAGGTGTTGCCGAGGATGAAGCCAACCAGGCTGGCGAAGTCTTCCGGCTTGCCCAGGCGTGACGGGAACGGGATCGACGCGGCCAGTGACTGCTGCACCGCCTCGGGCATGCCGTCGACCATCGGCGTCCAGAACACGCCTGGAGCAATCGTATTGACGCGGATGCCGAAGCGCGACAGTTCGCGCGCCATCGGCAGCGTCATCGACACCACGCCGCCCTTGCTGGCGGCATACGCGGCCTGGCCGATCTGGCCTTCGTAGGCGGCGATGCTGGCGGTATTGATGATCACGCCGCGCTCGCCGTCGGTGCCGGCTTCGTTGTGCTGCATGCGGTTGGCCGCGGCCTTTGCAACGTTGAAGCTGCCGACCAGGTTGACCATCACCGTGCCCTGGAAGCCGGCCAGCGGCATCGGACCTTCCTTGCCCAGCACGCGGCCAGCGCCGAGGATGCCGGCGCAGTTCATCGCCACGTTCAGGCCGCCGAGGAAATCGTGGGCCTGGTCGATGGCTGCCGAAACGGCCGCTTCATCGCTGACGTTGACGTTGAAATAGCGGGCCTTGTCGGCACCCAGCCCGGCAACGGCGGCTGCGCCCTTGTCGTCGTTGAGGTCGAACAGGGCCACCTTGCCGCCCTGGGCGACGAGGTGCTGGGCCACGGCCAGGCCGAGGCCGGAGACGCCGCCAGTGATCACGGCACGTACGGAAGACAGCTGCATTGAACGGTCCTGCAGGTTCGAGAACCGCCGATTCTAACGGAAGCCGTGACCGCCGCTGTTGTGCACTGCGCCGCCGGTGCAGGGCGGCGCAGTGCAGCGGTCAGCCGGCGGCGGCCAGTGCCTGGCCGGTGCGGCTGGCAGTGGCGCGGCCGAGCAGGCCGGCCAGCCAGCGGCCGGTCTCGGCCAGTGCCGGCAGGTCCACGCCGCTGTCCAGGCCCAGGCCCTGCAGCAGGTAGACCACATCCTCGCTGGCGACGTTGCCGCTGGCGCCCTTGGCATACGGGCAGCCACCGGCGCCAGACACCGCGCTGTCGACCACGCGCACGCCTTCTTCCAGGCAGGTGGCGATGTTGGCGATGGCCTGGCCATAGGTGTCATGGAAGTGCACGGCCAGTGCGGCCATCGGAATCTCGGCGGCAACCGCCTGCAGCATCGCCCGGGCCTTGCGCGGGGTGCCGACGCCTATGGTGTCGCCCAGCGAGATTTCGTAACAGCCCATCTGATGCAGGGCACGCGCCACCCGCACCACGTCGGCCAGCGGTACGTCGCCCTGGTAAGGGCAGCCGAGCACGGTGGAGACGTAGCCACGCACGCGCACGCCATCGGCGGCGGCGCGGCGCAGGATCGGCTCGAACCGGGCCAGCGATTCGTCGATGCCTGCATTGGTGTTGGTGCGGTTGAACGCCTCCGAAGCAGCGGTGAACACCGCCACTTCCTCCACGCCCACCGCACGGGCGCGGTCGTAGCCCTGTTCGTTCGGTACCAGCACCGGGTAGTGGATGCCGGCCCGGCGCTGGATGCCGGCGTAGACCTCGGCGGCATCGGCCAGCTGCGGGATCCACTTCGGGCTGACGAAGCTGGTCGCCTCGATGCTGCGCAGGCCGGTGGCCGACAGGCGGTTGATCAGTTCGATCTTGTCGGCGGTGGACACCAACTGCTTTTCGTTCTGCAGACCGTCACGCGGGCCGACCTCGACGATGCGGACGTAGTCGCTCATGCGGCCACCTCGCTGACGGGGCGATGGCAGACCGCCTCGATGTTGTTGCCATCCGGGTCGAGCACGAAGGCGCCGTAGTAGTCGGGGTGGTACCACGGGCGCAGGCCCGGCGCGCCGTTGTCGCGACCGCCGGCGGCGAGGGCAGCGGCATGGAAGGCGTCCACCTGGGTGCGGCTGGCGCAGGCGAAGGCCACGTGCACACCGTGGCTGGCGGTGCCGCCATTGCCGAGCCAGAAGAACGGCTTGCCCTCGCTGCCGAAGCCGATGTGGTCGTGCGCGCCGGTCTGTTCGGCGGTGACTTCCATCACCACGCCGATCTGCAGCGGCGCCAGCGCCTGCAGGAAGAAGGTCTTGCTGCGCGCCAGGTCGGCGCTGGTCAAACCAAGATGATCGAGCATGTTCAGGCTTCCGTGACCCAGTGGGGCGCGCGCTTGTCGAGGAAGGCGCCCAGGCCTTCCTGGCCCTCGGCGGACACCCGCAGGCGCGCGATCAGGGCGGCATTATCGCGATCCAGGGCATCGCGGTCATGGCTGTCACGCACCTGCCGCACCAGCTGCTTGGCGCTGGAAGAAGCGATCGGGCCGGCCTTGTCGAGCAGGGCCAGCTGGCGCTGCACGGCCTCGTCCAAGCGTTCCGGCTCGACCAGCTGGTGGACCAGGCCGATGCGCAGCGCAGTCTCGGCGTCGAAATGCTCGCCGGTGGCGAACCAGCGCCGCGCCTGGCGCGGGCCGATGGCCTCGATCACGTAGGGCGAGATCACCGCTGGCAGCAGGCCGAGGCGGCTTTCGGTCAGGCCGAAGCGGGCCGCGGTGCTGGCGATGGCGATGTCGCAGCAGGCGACCAGGCCGACGCCGCCACCGAAGGCCGCGCCGTGGACCCGGGCCAGGGTCGGCTTGGGCAGCTCGTCCAGGGTGCGCATCAGCCGCGCCAGGGCCAGCGAGTCCTCGCGGTTGTCGGCCTCGCTGGCGGCGGCCATGCCACGCATCCACTGCATGTCGGCGCCGGCCGAGAAGGAGGCGCCGTGGCCGGCCACCACTACCGCGCGCACCGCGTCGTCGCGTCCGGCGGCTTCGAGGGCGGCGGTCAGCCGCGCTATCAAGCCGGCGTCAAAGGCATTGTGCAGCTCGGGCCGGTTCAGCCAGAGGGTGAGGACGGCGCCGCTGCGCTCGATCTGCAAAGCATCGTTCATGGGATTCCAGGGTCACTCCATACCTGTATGGATCATAGCGGGCCATTGGTCATGGGCCATGACGCGACGCGGGAATGTTAGAATCGAGAACCATTTACATCCAGCAGAGAATGCGCTAGATGACGCTGTCCGAACTGCCGCTGCACGCCTCGGCCGTGGTCGAGTCCGTGCAGGACCTCCATGCCAACGATGCCATCGCCCGTCGCCTGCGCGAGCTGGGTTTCGTGAAGGGCGAGGAAGTGCGCCTGGTGGCCAAGGGCCCGGTCGGTGGCGAGCCGCTGCTGGTGCAGGTCGGGTTTACCCGGTTTGCGCTGCGTATCAGTGAAGCCAAGCGCGTCGTGGTCGACGCCAACCGCCAGGAGCGTCGCGCATGACCGCTGCAACTTCTACCGCGCCCCTGCGCATTGCGCTGGTCGGTAACCCCAACAGTGGCAAGACCGCGCTGTTCAACCAGCTGACCGGCAGCCGGCAGAAGGTTGCCAACTACACCGGCGTCACCGTTGAGCGCAAGGAAGGCCGCCTGCGCGCGCCGTCCGGCCGCGAGTTCGCCGTACTCGACCTGCCCGGTGCCTACAGCCTGCACCCGGCCAGCCTGGACGAGGCGATCACCCGTGACCTGTGCCGGGGCTTCTACCCGGGCGAGGCTGCACCGGACGTGCTGCTGTGCGTGATCGACGCCACCAACCTGCGTCTGCACCTGCGCTTCGCGCTGGAACTGCGCGAGCTGGGCAAGCCGATGGTGGTTGCGCTGAACATGGTCGATGCGGCCCAGCGCCGTGGCATCCAGGTGGACGTGGCCGCGCTGGAGCGCGAGCTGGGCGTGCCGGTGGTGGAAACCGTGGCGGTGCGCAAGCAGGGCGCCAAGGCCCTGGTCGAGCGCCTGGACACCATGGTGCCGCACCTGGATGCACCGGTGCCGGGCCCGGAGGGTGGCATCGACTACCACGCCAAGGTGCGCGAGATCCTGTCGGTGGCCGTGCGCATGCCGGCACGGACCGCCAAAGTCGACGACGCGCTGGACCGCTGGCTGCTGCACCCGGTGTTCGGCCTGATCAGCCTGGCGGTGGTGATGTTCCTGATCTTCCAGGCGGTGTATGCCTGGGCGACACCGTTGATGGACGGCATCGAGGCCGGTTTCGCCTGGCTTGGTGCCTTCGTTGGCAGCGTGCTGCCGGAAGGCCCGTTGGCCAGCCTGCTGACTGACGGCATCATCGCCGGTGTGGGTGGCGTGGTGGTGTTCCTGCCGCAGATCCTGATCCTGTTCTTCTTCATCCTGGTGCTGGAGGAATCCGGCTACCTGCCGCGTGCGGCGTTCCTGCTCGACCGCATGATGGCCGCCGCCGGCCTGTCCGGCCGCTCGTTCATCCCGCTGCTGTCCAGCTTCGCCTGCGCGGTGCCGGGCATCATGTCCACGCGCAGCATCCAGGACCCGCGTGACCGCCTGGCCACGATCCTGGTCGCGCCGCTGATGACCTGCTCGGCACGCCTGCCGGTGTATGCGCTGCTGATCGGTGCGTTCATCCCGCAGAAGACGGTGTGGGGCGTGTTCAACCAGCAGGGCCTGGTGCTGTTCGGCCTGTATGCGGCGGGCATCCTCAGTGCGCTGGCGATGTCGTGGATCATGAAGAAGTGGCGCCGCGACAAGAGCGAGCACCCGCTGATGCTGGAGCTGCCGTCGTACCGGCTGCCGCATGTGCGCGATCTGGCGGTGGGCCTGTACGAGCGCGGCATGATCTTCCTCAAGCGCGTCGGCGGCATCATCCTGGCGCTGACCATCCTGCTGTGGGTGCTGCTGTCGTTCCCGGCGGCACCGGTCGGCGCCACCATGCCGGCCATCGATTACAGCTACGCCGGCCAGATCGGCCATGCGATGGCGGTGTTCTTTGCGCCGCTGGGGTTCAACTGGCAGATCTGCATCGCGCTGATTCCGGGCCTGGCCGCGCGCGAAGTGGCGGTGTCCTCGCTGGCCACCGTGTACGCGCTGTCGGCGGCCGATGACGATGCCGCCAGCCAGGCGCTGACCCCGCTGATCAGCGACGGCTGGTCACTGGCCACCGCGCTGTCGCTGCTGGTCTGGTACATCTACGCCCCGATGTGCATCTCGACGCTGGCCACCATCAAGCGCGAGACCAATTCGTGGAAGACGATGGCCTTCTCGGCGTTCTACCTGTTTGCTGCGGCCTACGTGGCGGCGCTGATCACCTACCAGGTGACCAAGGCGCTGGGAGGCGGCTGATGGATACCGGCCTGCTGATCCAGTACCTGATCATCGCGGTGGCCGTGCTGGTCAGTGCCTGGGTGGTGCTGAAGAAGCAGTTCCCCGGCACCGTGCGCAAGCTGCGCGGGGCGCTGGCGTTGGCCCTGCTGAAACCCAGCCGCGCCTCCTGGCTGCAGGCGCTGGGGCGGAAGATCGCACCGCCGGTGAGCGGAGGCGGTGGTGCCTGTGGCGGTTGCGACAGCTGCGGACCGACGCCGCCCAAACAGCACTGAATGTGTCCTGGTAGGTGCGAACCTTGGTTCGCACGCTCCTGGAGTCCATCCACGCATGGCGTGGATCTACTAGACCTCTCTGCGGATGATCGCCCGGAAGTTCCCGTCCTGATTCAATCGCCGCACCGACTCGCGGTTTCCATGGGTTGCCGCGAAGCCCGCCACGTCGGCAAGGGCACCGAGCAGCAGGCATTTCATCCCATCGCGGTTGCCGGCCTCCAGCAGATCATCCAGATCCTGCTGGATGAAAGCCCGGCGCAGGCCGGGCGTCTCTTCGATCCGCCAGTCGACATGGGGTGTGGGAATGCTGGAGCGGTACCGGAAAGCCGTTTCAAGATCGTCAGGCGCAAGGGGATGCTCGAGCAGTTCTGGAAAGTAGAGCCCGGCATTCACATAGAAGCCCCGGCTTTCGCTGGTGCGCTGGTGATTGACGACAAGCAGGGCGGCATCCAGCAAGCGGTAGCGGGTCGTCGACGTGCCGGAAAAGCCGGTCTTCCTGGCGCACTTGCTGAAGACAGTCGAGGATTTCATGGGCTTTGCCTGGGCCGTAAGAAGGGCCCACAGCCTTGAGGCACGGTGCCTGGCGGTCAATTGGCAAACGCGACACATGGAATGTGGCCGGCATTTCATCCACGCATGGCGTGGATCTACCTGGCGCGTGAACCCAGCTCTGCTGCCAACGCCAGCCACTTGCTGCGTTGTGCTGGGGTACTGCTGCGCACTGCACCGAGACGGCTGACCCGCACCGGGCGGATGCCGCAGAAGTCCAGAATGGTGGCGCGGATCTGGGTGATGCCCGGGTCGCGGTAGATCCAGCGGTAGTACCAGGGCGGCGTATCCAGCGTGGTGATCACCCGCGCGCTGCGCCCGGCCAGCAGCCGGTCCCACCACACCGAATCGCGCCGGTAGCGGAAGGCGTACCCCGGCAACAGCACGCGATCGAAGAAGCCCTTCAGCAGCGCCGGCATCGCACCCCACCAGGTGGGATAGACCAGCACCAGGTGATCGCAGGCCTCGATCGCTTCCGCCGCGTCCTGCAGGTCGGCTTCCAGCGGCTGGATCTGGCGGTAGCCATGCCGCAGCACCGGATCGAACTCGAGTTCACCCAATGCGATCAGGCGCACCCGGTGGCCGGCATTCTCGGCGGCGGTGGCGTAGCGCTGGGCGAGGGCGCCGCACAGGCTGTCGCGGTCGGGATGGCCGAGCAGGATCAGGATGGAACGGGACACGGCAACCTCGGGCAATGGAAAGTGCGCGAGGCTGCGGTCTGCCCCAAGGGCAGAGTCAAGCCTGGGTCGTGCAGCCGCTGGGTTCCAGCACGCAGTCATTGCTGCCGGAGAGCAGCCACTGCTGCAGTTCGTCGCTGACCTGCTGCAGGTCGAGCTCGACCTGCGCCAGCCGTGCCCGCTCGCTGGCAATGCGGCTGCGCTGCTGCTCAAGCAGGGTCAGCACCGCCTGCCAGTCGAGCTGCCCGTCGCGGCCCTGCAGGCGCGAGATTGCCGCCAGCGTGATACCCAGCCCCAGCGCCTGGCGGATCAGCTGCACCCAGGCCACGTCCTGTTCGCTGTAGTCGCGGTAGCGGTTCAGTCGTGGCACCGGCGGCAGCAGGCCGCGCGCCTCGTACAGTCGGATGGCCTTGGCGCTGGCACCGGTCAGGCGGCTGACCTCGGAGATGCGCATCGGCTCAGTCCCGCACCAATCCGCCATCCACCACCAGGTTCTGGCCGGTCACCGCGCGTGACCACGGGCTGGCGAAGAACAGCGCGGCATCGGCGAATTCGGCCGGGGTGGTGACGCTGCGCAGCGGGGTGTTGGCGGCGATGTAGTCGAACACCGCTTCGGGCGTGGCGGAACTGGCATCGGTGGTGCGCAGCAGGCCGCCGGACAGCATGTTGACGGTGATGCCGTGCGGGCCGAGGTCGCCGGCCAGTGTGCGGGTCAGCGACAGCAGTGCGGCCTTGGCGGCGGTGTAGTCGTGGTAGGGCACCACCGGGTTCTGGAACAGGTTGGTGCCGATGTTGATCACACGGCCGAAGCGGCGGGCCTGCATACCGGGCAGGGCGGCCTGCACGGTGTTCAGTGCGCCACGCACGCTGCCCTCGAACTGCGCCTGGAAGGCCGGCCAACCGATTTCCGCGGCGCCGTCGCGGGCATCGCCATTGAACGAGAAAGCGGCCAGCGCGTTGTTGACCACGGTGGTGACACCTTGGCCGAAGTGGGCCAGCGCGTGCTGCAGCATCGCATCGACCTGGGCGCGGTCGGTGACGTCGGCCGGCAGCGCGATCGCCTGTCCGCCCAGCTCAGTGGCCAGCGTACGTGCGGCGCCTTCGCTGCGGTGGTAGTTGATGATGACGCGGGCGCCCTGGGCGGCGAAGGCGCGGGCAATGTGCTTGCCAAGGCCGCGGCCGGCGCCGGTGACCAGCACCAGCTGTTCGCTGATCTGCATGGTGGAACTGCCATCCATTGCATGAAAGGGCATGCAGCGTAGCAGCGATGGTGCTTGCCGGAGCGGGTGTGCTGCCGCTAGCCTGCGAGCATGAACCAGACTCCCCTGCGATTGCTCATTCATGGCGCTTCCGGGCGCATGGGCCAGGCCCTGCTGCGGCTGGCCGCCGAACATCCCGAATCCCTGCAGATCGTGGCCGCGGTGACCGGCCGTGGCCCGGCCCAGCGCGTGGTCGACGGCGTGCCGTTCTTTGCTGCCAGCGAGCTGCCCGGTGCGCCGGCGTTCGACGTGGCGATCGACTTCAGCCTGCCGGAGGGCTTCGACCCGCTGCTGGCGCTATGCGTGGAGCGGGGTGCGGGCCTGGTTTCAGGCACCACCGGCATCTCCAGCAGCCAGCGGCAGGCGCTGGAGGCCGCGGCGGCGTCCATCCCGCTGGTCTGGGCGTCGAATTTCAGCCTGGGCGTGGCGGTACTGGACGAGCTGGTCGAGCGCGCGGCGCAGGCGCTGGCCGGCTGGGACTGTGACATCGTCGAATCGCACCACACGCAGAAGAAGGACGCGCCGTCGGGCACCGCGCTGACCCTGGGCGCGGCCGCGCAGCGGGGCGGGGCGGAGCCGCATTACGCCAGCCTGCGTGCCGGTGACATCGTCGGCGAGCATCTGGTGCAGTTCACAGGACTGGGTGAGCGCATCGAGCTGGTGCACCGGGCCACCAACCGCGACATCTTCGCCCGCGGCGCCCTGTTTGCCGCCCGCCAGCTGCAGGGCCGCGCCCCGGGCAGCTATCGGGTGCGGGACCTGCTGGACGGCCCCCGGTAACGGTCCAGGCCGATGGTAGATGCCAACCTTGGTTGGCAGGCTTTCCGGGAAGCGCCAACCAAGGTTGGCGTCTACCAGGGTCATGGCGGCCCGCATACGCCGCCGGATTGAAATGAATGCGCAATCGCCTGTTCATGAAGTGCGATAACCGCTGGCGCGAGCGCCCCGGCAGCGCTACAATTCGCACTCGCCGAATCACGAAAGCCGGACCGGTCCCAGACCGCACGTCCGCGCTTTTTTGCAACCGGATTTCCGTGAAGCGCAGGCGTGACTTCGGCAGCCCCCTCGGTAGCCAAAGTGAGATTCCCGTGACCCAAGCCGCAATCCTCGTCCTCGAAGACGGCACCGTATTCGAGGGCGAATCCGTAGGCGCGCCCGGCCTGTCCGTCGGTGAGGTGGTGTTCAACACCGCCATGACCGGCTACCAGGAAGTGCTGACCGACCCGTCCTACGCCCGGCAGATGGTCACGCTGACCTATCCGCATATCGGTAACACCGGCATGACCGACCAGGACAATGAAGCGTCCAAGGTGTGGTCGGCCGGCCTGATCGTGCGCGATGTTCCCCGCCGTCCCAGCAACTGGCGCAGCCAGGTGTCGCTGCAGGACTGGCTGATCCAGCGCGGCGTGGTCGCCATCGCCGGTATCGACACCCGCAAGCTGACCCGCATCCTGCGCGAGAAGGGCGCGCAGAACGGTGCGCTGATGGCCGGTGACATCGACGTGGAAAAGGCACTGGAAGCTGCCCGCAAGTTCCCGGGGCTGAAGGGCATGGATCTGGCCAAGGTCGTCACTACCGAGAAGACCTACACCTGGACCGAGGGCCAGCTGGACCTGGACGCCAACGCCTTCGTCAGCGTGCCGGCGAAGTTCAAGGTCGTGGCCTACGACTTCGGCGTGAAGACCAACATCCTGCGCATGCTGGCCGAGCGCGGCTGCGAAGTGACCGTGGTGCCGGCACAGACCCCGGCCGCCGAAGTGCTGGCACTGAAGCCGGACGGCGTGTTCCTGTCCAACGGCCCGGGTGACCCGGAACCGTGCGACTACGCCATCGAAGCGATCAGGACCTTCATCGACGTGAAGATCCCGACCTTCGGCATCTGCCTGGGCCACCAGCTGCTGGGCCTGGCCTCGGGCGCGCAGACCATGAAGATGGGCCACGGCCACCATGGTGCCAACCACCCGGTGCAGGACCTGGACAGCGGCCGGGTGATGATCACCTCGCAGAACCACGGCTTCGCGATCGATGAAGCGACCCTGCCGGCGACCCTGCGCGTGACCCACCGCTCGCTGTTCGATGGCACCAACCAGGGTGTCGCCCGCACCGACGTGCCGGCGTTCTCGTTCCAGGGCCACCCGGAAGCGTCGCCGGGCCCGACCGATGTCGGTCCGCTGTTCGACCGCTTCGTGGTGCTGATGGAGCAGGCCAAGGCGTGATCAGTACGCCGCCGGCCCCCCGGTGGCGTCGCGATGGACCGTAAACCCCGCAACGCTGCTGCCGCTGGCGCGGCGCTGCGGATCAAGATTCCTGATCGACAGCGTGCGATCACCCCCCTTGTCACGCTGTACTGACTTAGAGAAGAAAATGCCCAAGCGCACTGACCTCAAGACCATCCTCATCATCGGTGCTGGCCCGATCGTCATCGGCCAGGCCTGCGAGTTCGACTACTCCGGCGCCCAGGCCTGCAAGGCCCTGCGTGACGAGGGTTACCGCGTGGTGCTGGTCAACAGCAACCCGGCCACGATCATGACCGACCCGGAGATGGCCGACGCCGTCTACATCGAGCCGATCAACTGGCAGACGGTCGAGAAGATCATCGCCAAGGAAAAGCCCGATGCGCTGCTGCCGACCATGGGTGGCCAGACCGCGTTGAACTGCGCGCTGGACCTGGCCGACAACGGCGTGCTGGAGAAGTACAACGTCGAGCTGATCGGCGCCAAACGCGAAGCGATCCGCATGGCCGAAGACCGCGAGCTGTTCCGCGTCGCCATGGGTGAGATCGGCCTGGAATGCCCGACCGCCGCCGTCGCCCACACCCTGGACGAAGCGCTGGAGATCCAGACCCGCGTCGGTTACCCGACCATCATCCGCCCCAGCTTCACCCTGGGCGGCAGCGGTGGCGGCATCGCCTACAACCGCGAAGAGCTGGTCGAGATCGTCAGCCGCGGCCTGGAACTGTCGCCGACCACCGAAGTGCTGGTGGAAGAGTCGGTGCTGGGCTGGAAGGAGTTCGAGATGGAAGTGGTCCGCGATACCGCGGACAACTGCATCATCGTCTGCTCGATCGAAAACCTGGACCCGATGGGCGTGCACACCGGTGACTCGATCACCGTGGCCCCGGCGCAGACCCTGACCGACAAGGAATACCAGCGCCTGCGCGACGCCTCCATCGCCGTGCTGCGCAAGATCGGCGTCGATACCGGTGGCTCGAACGTGCAGTTCGGCATCAACCCGAAGACCGGCCGCGTGGTCGTCATCGAGATGAACCCGCGCGTGTCGCGTTCCTCGGCGCTGGCCTCCAAGGCCACCGGCTTCCCGATCGCCAAGGTCGCCGCCAAGCTGGCCGTGGGATACACCCTGGACGAACTGAAGAACGAAATCACCGGTGGCCTGACCCCGGCCTCGTTCGAACCGTCGATCGACTACGTCGTCACCAAGATCCCGCGTTTCGCCTTCGAGAAGTTCCCGGCCGCCGATGCCCGCCTGACCACCCAGATGAAGTCGGTGGGCGAGGTGATGGCAATGGGCCGTACCTTCCAGGAGTCGGTGCAGAAGGCGCTGCGTGGCCTGGAAACCGGCAAGGTCGGCTTCGACCCGACCGGCCTGGACCTGAGCAACGAAGAAGACCTGCAGACCCTGCGCCGCGAGCTGAAGGCCCCGGGCCCGGAGCGCCTGTTCTACGTCGCTGATGCGTTCCGCGCCGGCATGAGCGTGGAAGAAATCTACGCGCTGTCGTTCATCGATCACTGGTTCCTGGACCAGATCGAGGAAATCATCGCGGCCGAGGCTGAAGTCGCTGCTGGTGGCATCGACGCGCTGGACGCCGCACGCCTGCGCAAGCTGAAGCGCGCCGGTTTCTCCGACGCACGCCTGGCGCAGCTGACTGGTACCAACGAAGCCGCCATCCGCGCGCTGCGTCGTGCGCACAAGGTGCGCCCGGTCTACAAGCGCGTGGATTCCTGCGCCGGTGAGTTCTCCACCGGCACCGCCTACCTGTACTCGACCTACGAGGACGAGTGCGAGGCCGCGCCGAGCAACCGCGACAAGATCATGATCCTGGGTGGTGGCCCGAACCGCATCGGCCAGGGCATCGAGTTCGACTACTGCTGCGTGCACGCGGCACTGGCGCTGCGCGAGGATGGCTATGAAACCATCATGGTCAACTGCAACCCGGAAACCGTGTCGACCGACTACGACACCTCCGACCGCCTGTACTTCGAACCGCTGACCCTGGAAGACGTGCTGGAAATCGTCGAACTGGAACAGCCGAAGGGCGTGATCGTGCAGTACGGCGGCCAGACCCCGCTGAAGCTGGCGCGCGCGCTGGAAGCCAACGGCGTGCCGGTGATCGGCACCAGCCCGGACTCCATCGACCTGGCCGAAGACCGTGAGCGCTTCCAGCAGCTGGTCGACAAGCTGGGCCTGAAGCAGCCGCCGAACCGCATCGCCCGCAACGACCAGGAAGCCCTGCTGCTGGCCCGCGAGATCGGCTACCCGCTGGTGGTGCGCCCGAGCTACGTGCTGGGCGGCCGTGCGATGGAAATCGTCTACGGCGAAGCCGACCTGGCCCGCTACGTGCGCGACGCGGTGAAGGTGTCCAACGATTCGCCGGTGCTGCTGGACCGCTTCCTCGACAATGCCGTGGAGTGCGACGTCGACATCATTGCCGATGCCCAGGGCAACGTCCTGATCGGCGGCGTGATGGAGCACATCGAAGAAGCCGGCGTGCACTCGGGCGATTCCTCGTGCTCGCTGCCGCCGTACTCGCTGTCGGCTGAAACCCAGGCCGAGCTACGTCGCCAGGTGGTGGAACTGGCCAAGGCCCTGAACGTGGTCGGCCTGATGAACACCCAGTTCGCGATCCAGACCAGCGATGAAGGTGCCGATACCATCTACCTGCTGGAAGTGAACCCGCGTGCCTCGCGCACCGTGCCGTTCGTGTCCAAGGCCACCGGCATGCCGCTGGCCAAGATCGCCGCCCGCTGCATGGCCGGCAAGACGCTGGCCGAGCAGGGCGCGACCAAGGAAATCGTGCCGGACTACTACTCGGTGAAGGAAGCGATCTTCCCGTTCGCCAAGTTCCAGGGCGTCGACCCGATCCTCGGGCCGGAGATGCGCTCCACCGGTGAGGTGATGGGCGTCGGTCGCACCTTCAACGCTGCCTTCGCGCGTGCGCAGGAAGCCGGTGGCATCAAGGCACCGCCGGTCGGCAAGGCCTTCGTCTCGGTCCGCGATCCGGACAAGAAGCGCGTTCTGCCGGTGGCCAAGGCGCTGCTGGCGCGTGGCTACAGCCTGGTCGCCACCCGTGGCACCGCCGCGTGGCTGCAGCAGCACGGCATGGACTGCGAGATCATCAACAAGGTGGTCGAAGGCCGTCCGCACATCGTCGACTCGATCAAGAACGGCGAGATCGTCTACATCGTCAACACGACCGAAGGTCGTTCGGCGATCAACGACTCGTTCTCGATCCGTCGCGAGGCGCTGCAACATCGCGTCACCTACTCGACCACCATTGCCGGCGCCAAGGCGCTGGTGGATTCACTGGAATTCCGCGGCACCGGCCCCGTCTGGTCGCTGCAGGAGCTGCACAAGGAGTTGAATGCATGAGAGCCCCCATCACGATGAAGGGCGCGCAGAAGCTGCGCGACGAACTGGATCACCTGAAGTCGGTCAAGCGCCCGAAGGTGATCGCTGCCATCGCCGAAGCGCGTGAGCATGGCGACCTGAAGGAGAACGCCGAGTACCACGCCGCGCGCGAGGAACAGGGCTTCATCGAAGGCCGCATCAAGCAGCTGGAAGGCGAGCTGTCGCACGCCGAGATCATCGACGTGAGCAAGCTCAACGCCGGTTCCAAGGTGGTGTTCGGCGCCAGCGTGACCCTGGCCGACGTGGAAACCGACGAAGAGAAGAAGTACCAGATCGTCGGTGACCTGGAAGCGGACATCAAGCTGGGCCTGATCGCGATTTCCTCGCCGGTGGCGCGCGCGATGATCGGCAAGCTGGAAGGCGATTCGATCGTGATCGACGCCCCGGCCGGCCAGCGCGAGTACGAGATCGTCAGCGTCAGCTACGTGGACTGACCCAGTGGCAACGGCGACCCTGCTGTTGCCGGCGCGGGGGCGCGGGGGGGGGGGGGGGGGGGCGGGCGCTGGGGGGCGGGGGCGCGGGCGCGCCCCGGGGGGGGGGGGCGGGGCG
>NZ_JAWIRU010000020.1:30207-43045 GCF_036320025.1 Stenotrophomonas sp. SMYL86 | reverse complement strand
GGACGCCCCCTGGGGCACCGGCACCCCGGCGGTGCCCGGCGCGCCGCCGCTTTGCCGCGGCTGCGCTGCCTGACGATGTGGCGCGTGCGCTCGGCCGCGCCACGGCGGTGCAGGTCGCGCCGGGCGAACGCGCGCAGCTGACGCGCCACTTCACGGTTGCCGCGCCGCACTGGCCGGTGGCCGCGTTGACCCGCCAGCGTGACGTCGGCGATGCTGCCGGCGCGTGCTGGCTGCGTGCCGATCCGGCCTGCATGGTGCCGGACATGCACGGTGCGCGGATGATGGCCTATGGCGAAACACTGCGGCCGACGCTGGCCGACAGCCTGGCCCTGCTGCCGGTGCTGCAGCCGTTGTTCGCCGATGCCGGGTTCGTGCTCGACGCGCCCGATCCCTCGCGCTGGTACCTGCGGCTTCCGATCGACCTGGCCCTGCCGGACTTCGACAGTCCGGACGAGGTGCTGGGCGATGACCTGTTCTCGCACCTGCCGGAAGGCGAGGGTGGCCGCCGCTGGCGGGCGCTCATGACCGAAGCGCAGGTGCTGCTGCACAACCATTCCTGGAACCAGCAGCGCGCCGCGCAGGGACAACAGCCGATCAATTCGCTGTGGTTCTGGGGCGGTGGCGTGATGCCAGTGTCGGTCAGCACGGCGCATGCGCAGGTGCGCAGTCGTGATGCCCTGCTGCAGGGCCTGGCTCTGGCGGCGGGCGTGGCCGTGGATGGCGAGCAGGCGGTGGATGCACTGGTCGACCTGCGCCAGCTGCGCTCTTTGCAGCAGCTCGGCAATGATGCGATCCGTCCGCTGCTGGCCGCGCTGAAACGTGGCGAGCTGCAGCGGCTGGTGCTGGATTTCGAGGATGGCCTGCAGTTCCAGCTGGATCGTGGCCAGCGCTGGCAGTTCTGGAAGAAGCCGCGGCAGCTTCACGATTGAGCGGGGTCAGATCCGTTTTCCATGGGAAAACGGCTCTGACCCTGGACGTTTGCCGGGGTTGCCGGCCAGCGGCCGGCACTAGCGCAGGTAACGGGCGAAGCCCTGCCGGCATCAACGAACCTCGCTGACCACCGTCGGCAGCGTCCAGTGCCCGCCGAGCATATTGCGACACTGGCCCGTCGTGAAATCGCTGCTCTTCACGAAGCGCTCGCCGTCCCAGACCCAGTCATTTGCGGAGATGCAATCGCCGACACCGCGGCCCCGGAAACGGCCTCGCAACGTAGCGTCATCGCGGTCAAAATCTTCGGCCAGGTCGGTGACAAAGGCCGCCTGGTACGGCGATTTGTCTCGCACCACCCAGTAGCCGTTGCTCATGTTGTAGGGCCCCACGAAGCAGCTGGTGCTTGCCAGCACATGCTGGGCGTCCAGTCGCTGGATCTCGATCTCATCTTTCCCCCCATCGCTCAGGCGACCGCACACATCCGGCTTCGGCAAGCTGCCGATCAACGCCTTGCGCAGGCCCGGTGCTTTCGCCAGCGCCGCGTCCGCGGCGCGCGGTTCCACCAGCGTGCCGCGCATGATCACCGGCACCGGCAATGCCGCAGGCACGTTCGCTTCGGCCTTGTGGCCGCGTCGCACCAGCGCACCCGGCGTGCCCAGCCGGCCCTGTGCCTCGTCCATTTTCAGCAGTACGGCCGCTGCACCGCTGTCGGAGATCGGCCAGACCTTGCCCTTGCCGTCGATGATCTCGATGCGTGCCTGGCGGGGCAGTGCGGCGACCAGTGCATCGGTCTGTGCCTGCTGCAACAACTCTTTGTCCCCGTCGCCCGTGTCGCGCACCGGGCCCAGGTGCTTGCCGTTCAGGCGCAGGCGCAGCGCTCCGGTTGGCGTTGGGCTTACACCGTCCTCGCCATTGCGCAGCCGTGCGAACACCTTCGTGCCCGGACCACCTGCGCGTTCCAGCATCAGACTGAGCAGGTTACCTGCAGCTTGCGGGCTGTATCCAGCCGCGCGGCAGGTGCGGGTGTTGTCACAGGCCAGCGACCAGTCGTTGTGCTCGAATTCGACCCCCGCCTTGGGCTCAGGTGTGGCGGCGTAAGCGGCCGGGGCCACGACGAGCGCCAACAGCGCGGTCTGCAGAGTGCGAAGCATTGGAAGATGTCCGTTGCAGGGCAGGCAAGCATGGAAGATGCGCCCGCGAAAACCAACTGCTCTGTCAAGAGTCAGAGACCTGCGTCCGCAGAGGCAGCCGACTGGGGCGGAGGTCGCACGCTATGATGTGCGGGTCTTCCGTAACCCGGCGATGCCGATGTCCCTTGCCGCCGATGCTGCGCATTCCTCCTCTGATACGCCGACGATCCGCCGCCGCGATGCGGTCGCGCCCGGCAGCTGGCCGGAGGGCACGCTGCCGCTGCTGGCGCGGCTTTACGCCAGTCGTGGTGCAGGCACACCCGAACTGGCGCTGCCGAAGCTGGGCAGCCTGCATGCGCCCGAGCTGCTGACCGGCATCGACGATGCAGTGGGCCTTCTGGTCGAGGCCATCGCCAACGATAAGCGCATCCTGGTGGTCGGCGATTTCGACTGCGATGGTGCTACCGCCTGTGCGGTCGGTGTGCGCGGCCTGCGCATGCTCGGCGCGCAGCATGTTTTCCACGCGGTGCCGAACCGCATGGTGCACGGCTATGGCCTGTCACCTTCACTGGTGGAGGAGCTGGTCGCGCTACAGCCGGACCTGCTGGTCACGGTCGATCACGGCATTGCCTGCCACGCGGGCGTGACCGCGGCCAAGGCGCGTGGCTGGCAGGTGCTCGTCACCGATCACCATCTGCCGGGCCCGCAGCTGCCGCCGGCTGACGTGATCGTTGATCCGAATCTGGACGGCGACGCCTTCCCCAGCAAGTCGTTGGCCGGTGTCGGCGTGATCTTCTACGTGCTGATGGCGCTGCGCCGGCAGATGCGCGAGGCCGGCGTCTTTGCCGATGGCAAGGGGCCGGACCTGACCACGCTGCTGGACCTGGTGGCGGTCGGCACCGTTGCCGACCTGGTGGCACTGGATCCGAACAACCGTGCGCTGGTCAGTGCGGGCCTACGCCGTCTACGCGCAGGGCAGGGCTGTGTCGGCCTGCGTGCGCTGATCGAAGCCAGTGGCCGTGATGCCGCGCGACTGACCGCCACCGATATCGGCTTCGCACTCGGCCCGCGCCTGAACGCGGCGGGCCGGCTGGAAGACATGGCGCTGGGCATCGCGCTGCTGCTGACCGAAGACCCGCGCCAGGCGCGCGAGATCGCGCAGACGCTGGAACAGATCAATTCGGAACGCCGCGCCGTGCAGCAGTCGATGACCGACGACGCCGAGCAGGCCTTGACCCGCGTGGTGCTGGACATGGCCGGGCAAAGGCCGGTCGCGGCCTGCCTGTTCGACGCCGACTGGCATCCCGGCGTGGTCGGCCTGGTCGCGTCGAAGATGAAGGACCGCCTGCATCGCCCGGTGATCGCCTTCGCGCCGGCCGAACCCGGCGCCGACACCCTGCGTGGCTCCGCCCGCTCAATTCCCGGCCTGCACATCCGTGACGCTCTGGCGCTGGTCGATGCGCGGCATCCGGGTCTGATCGAACGTTTCGGTGGTCACGCCATGGCGGCCGGCCTCAGCCTGCGGCTGGATCACGTCGATGACTTCAAGGCCGCCTTCGTCGCCGTGGTGCTGGAAATGCTCGACCCGGCGGCACTGCAGCAGCAGGTGCTGAGCGATGGCGAACTGGCCGCAGATGAGCTGGATCATCGCCACGCCGATGCCCTGCGGTTGGCCGGACCGTGGGGTCAGGGCTTCCCCGAACCGCTGTTCGATGGCCACTTCGAAGTGGCCAACTGGCGCGTACTGAAGGAGCGCCACCTGAAGCTGGAACTGCGCCTGCCGGGCGTGCCTGGCACGATCAATGCGATCCATTTCGGCGGCTGGCACGGCAACGCACCCGGCCGTCATGTGCATCTGGCCTATCGACTGGCCTGCGACGACTATCGCGGCGGCAGCGCCATCCAACTGATCGTCGAGCACTGCCTGCCTGCATGAGAATAAGGGGACGGAGGGGATTAAGTCGCTTGTGCCTTGTTTGCCACTTGCGACTTAATCCCCTCCGTCCCCTTTTTCTGTGGCGTCAGCGGACCTCGCTGACCAGCATCGGCAGTTCCCAGGTGCCACCGGGCACGCCCCGGCATAGACCCGGTGCCACCTCGGACGTCGCGATGAAGTTCGTCCCGTCCCACGTCCAGGCTGCGTGCGAAATGCAGTCAGCGAGGCCGCGGCCCTTCTGCGCGGCAATGATCTGGCCGTCGGCGTAGTCGATCGCATCGCTGGTCACCCATTGCGCCTGGAACGGCGCCTGCGGGCGCGCGACCCAATAGCCATCGCCGATGTTGTAGGCCCCGTGCCAACACGGGACCTTGACCAGCACATGCTGCGCGTCCAGGCGCTGGACCTGCAGTGGGGAGTTGCTGAGCGGAACGTCGGCATCAGTTTCCTGCAGGCCTTCGCAGCTGTCGTCCTCCAGCGTGGCACGCAGTGCTGCGCGCAGGGCGGGTGAGGCGGCCAGCCGAGCAAACGTGGGATCATCCGGAGTTGAGTCCAGGGTTGCGGCCTTGCGCACAACCGGCACCGGCAGTGCGGCGGGAACGCCGGACTCAGGCGTGCTGCCCCTGCGCATCACGGCGCTGGGCGTGCCGAGGCGGCCCTGGTACTCATCGATCTTCAGCAGTACCGCTGCGGCACCCTTGTCCGACAGCGGCCAGCGATGGCCAGCGTCATCGGTCACGCTGATCCCTCCATCGCGTACCAGTGCGGACAACAGTGCGCTGGTCTGCGCGGCATTCAAGCTGTGCGTGCCTTCGCCCTTCACGGGAGCCAGTACGCCCAGGTCCTGGCGCTGGATGCGCAGATGCAGCGCGCCCTTGGGCTGGGTCTGGCCTTCTTCCGGCTGCAGCGTCAGGCGGCCCTGGATGGCCTGATCCGGGCCGCCCTTGCGGGTGAGCAGCACACTCAGGGTGCTGCCATCGTCGGTGGCGTAGCCGGCGGCGCGGCAGGTCAAGGTGTTGTCACAGGCCACGACCCAGTCGTGGTGCTGGAAATACAGACTCTTGGCCGGAGCCGCAGCAAGGGCCGTCAGGGGGCAGGCCAGTGCCAACAGAGTGGCCAGCAGGGGCAATCGCATCGGCATCCTTGCGCGTGTGGGAGCGTGGGGCATGGTGCCTGTGGATGGGGGCAAAGAAAAGCCGAGCACGGTCCAACCCCATTCCGGCTGTCCGTGCGTTCAAACGTCCACGATCCCTCTGGAGCCCTGTCATGGTCTTCGTCCGTTGCTGCGCTGTGTTGTTGCTGGCCCTCGCGGCTGGGCCTGTCGGCGCTCAGTCGCCACGTATTGCCAGGCCGCAAGCCACCACCCCGCTGTTGATCGCGCCCGCCGCCGAACAGCCGGTGCAGCTGCAGCGTGCCCGCATCGAAGGCGAGGTCCATGCCGGCATCGCCCAGACCAGGATCACCCTCGAATTCCACAACCCGAACCGACGCGTGCTGGAGGGCGAGCTGCAGTTCCCGCTGGCCGATGGCCAGCAGATCACGGGCTTCGCGCTGGACATCAACGGTGAACTGCGTGACGCCGTGCCGGTGCCCAAGGACCGTGGCCGCCAGGTATTCGAGGAAATCGCCCGCCGCGGTGTCGACCCGGGCCTGCTGGAACAGACCGCCGGCAACCAGTTCCGCCTGCGTATCTATCCGCTGCCGGCCGGCGGCAACCGGCGCGTGCAGCTGGTGATTCGCGAACCGCTGGCCTTCGCTGGCCAGGGCTGGCAGTGGACGCTGCCGCTGCAGTTCGCCGCCGGTGCAGCCTCGGTTGAACTGAAGCTGCAGGCCCCCGGCGCGACCGCCGCGGGTACGGCGCCATTCCGCATCAGCGCGGGCCAGCTGCACTGGCAGGGAAAGGGCGCGCAGTTGCCGTCGCAGCTGCAGTGGAGCCTGCCCGCAGCACGTCAGGCGCAGGTCCAAGTGGCGCCCTGGCAGGACGGGCACTACCTGTTGGCGCAGCTGCCGGTGTCGCCCAGCAGCACGCCCCGCACGTTGCCCAGCGAGATCGGCCTGCTGTGGGATGGCTCCGGTTCGGCGGGCCAGCGCGACCGCACACGTGAGTTCGCCTTGCTGGATCGCTATTTCGCCTCGATGGGTGACGGCACCGTGGCGTTGACCGTGCTGCGCGACCGCGCCGAACCGGTGCGTCGCTTCCGTGTCCGTGCGGGCAACTGGAGCGAGCTGCGTGCAGCACTGCAGGCCGTACGCCCGGACGGTGCCAGCGCGCTGGCGCAGTGGCAGCCGCAACCGAGCGTGAAGGAATACCTGCTGGTCAGCGATGGCCTGCTGACCTATGGACCGGAAGCATTGCCAGCACTCGCACCGCAGCAGCGCCTGTTCGCGGTCAGCAGTGCTGGTGCGCGAACCGATGCAGTGCGCCTGCGCGGCTGGAGCGAAACCCGTGGCGGACGCTTCGTCACGCTGGGCAAGGATGTTGATGCGGCTGCGCGGGAACTGCTGTCGTCGCCGTTGGACGTGCAGGTGGATGCGGGCCGTGGCGTACAGGATGTTGTGATCGATCGTCGCAGCGAGGCCGAAGGCTGGCTGTGGCTGCATGCACGACTGGCGGCCGACGGCGTGCCGATGCGGGTGCGCTTGGGCGGTGGTGAATGGCAGGCGCTGCCGGCAACGCAGAAGAGTGACGATGGTGAGCTGCTGGCCGGCTTGTGGGCGCAGGCCCGTCTGCAGCAACTCGGCGCCGACCGCCGAGGCAACCGCGAGGCAATGCAGCTGCTGTCGCAGCAGTTCGGCCTGGTCGGACCGGACACCTCGCTGATCGTGCTGGAGACCCTGGAGGACTACCTGCGCTACGCGATCCGCCCGTCCGGCAAACTGCGCGCCGAGTACGATGCCCGCTTCGCACGGCAGGTGAGCGATCGCGCCGCTGCCGATCGCCAGCGCCTGGACCAGGTTGCCGCACGTTGGAAGGAGCGCCAGCAGTGGTGGAACCGCAGCTGGCCGAAGGGAGCGCCTCCGCAGTTGAAGGGCGGGGCGCTGGAAGTTGCATCCGCGGACTACGCGATGGACTCGGCGCCGGTGGCGATGCTCGCTGCGCCGGCCCCCGCGGCACCGATGGCCGCCGCCGAGCAACGCATGGAAGCCAGCAGCGCGCGTGCACGTCGCTCAGCGTCCGCATCGAACAAGGCCCTGGATTCAATCACGGTCACTGGTGGTCGTGTCGCTGCGCCCGCTGCCGCCAACGAGGGCGAGCTCGGCATCCAGCTGGCGGCCTGGCAGCCGGACTCGGCCATCGCCCGGCGGCTGCGCCAGGGCCCGGCGTCGCAACTGTATGACCGCTACCTGGCCGAGCGCGATGCACACGCCGACAGCAGTGCGTTCTTCCTCGACGTGGCCGACCTGCTGCTGGAGCAGGGCCAGCGCGAACTGGCATTGCGCGTGCTGTCGAACCTGGCCGAGATGGACCTGGACAACCGCCACCTGTTGCGTGTGCTCGGCTACCGGCTGATGCAGGCCGATGCCCCGGCACTGGCGGTGCCGGTGTTCGAGCAGGTGCTGGCGATGGGCCAGGAAGAACCGCAGAGCTTCCGCGATCTTGGCCTGGCACTGGCGGCTGCGGGCAAGCCGCAGCAGGCGTTGGCGCCGCTGTACCAGGTGGTGGTGCGGCCGTGGGACAACCGCTTCGACGGCATCGCCCTGATCGCATTGGACGAGTTGACCAACCTGGTGGCACGCAGCACGACACGGCTGGATACCCGCCGCATCGACCCGCGCTTGCTGCAGGCGATGCCGCTGGACCTGCGCGTGGTGTTGTCGTGGGATGCCGACAACAGCGACATGGACCTCTGGGTGACCGACCCGAACGGCGAGCGCGCGTACTACGGCAACCGCCTGACCTATCAGGGTGGGCAGATGTCGCAGGACTTCACTGGTGGCTATGGTCCCGAGCAGTTCTCGCTGCGCAACGCCAAGCCGGGCAAGTACAAGGTGGAGGCCAACTACTTCGGCAGCCGCCAGCAGCTGGTGACCGGTGCGACGACCCTGATGCTGCGGCTGACCACGCACTGGGGCACGCCGAAGCAGAAGGACCAGATGGTGACGATGCGATTGAAGGATCGCGCTGAAACCGTGCTTGTGGGCGAGTTCGAGGTGAAATGATCGATCGCGGGCTTTTGTAGAGTCGGGCTTGCTCGACTGCCTCAAGGTGGAGCCGAGCCCATGCTCGGCTCACGGCAGAAGCAGCCGAGCGCGGGCTCGGCTTTACAACGGCACCGAACTCAGCGCGCCGTTGCGGCGCGTGCAATCGGCGACGCTGGCGGATCGGCACGGAGGCCGAACAGCGGCCGCAGCCAACGCGAGCGTCGGATCAGCAGTTCGTGGATCAGCAGGCAGCCGCTTATCGTGCCAGCCACCAGTAGTACAGGTTCCAGCCACGGGCCCAGCTGCAGCGGGCGCAGCGCGTACAGCAGAACGATCAGCACAGTCTGATGCAGGATGTACCAACTGAACACGGCTTCGCGGCAGTAGTTCAGACCGTGCCAGGGACGGTCCAGCAACACGCGCGCCCAGCCGAACAGGGTCAGCAGCATGCACCACGTATACAACGCGCGGCCGACGCGTTCGGTCTGGGCCCACGGCAGTGCCAGCACCCACGCATCCAGATCGCTCACATGCGGCAGGCGCGCCAGCGCGCGGATGCCCAGCTCCAGGCAGAGCCCCAGCACCGCCAGGGCCAGGGTCAGGCGACGCCCGCGCACCAGCAGATCCCAGCCGCGCTGCCAGCGTGCCGCCAGGAAGCCGCCGAGGAACAGTGGCAGCGACTCGGCATGCACATACACGTCGTCCAGCAGGGCATGGGTGGGTGGCCAACGCGGCATCAGTACCAGCAGGGACCAGGCCAGCCAGGCTACCGGCAGCGCCAGCAGCAGGGTGCCCAGCAGGCGATCACCGGGTTGCCAGCGCGGCAGCGCCCTGCGCAATGGTCGGAGCAGGCTGGCCAGCACGACCGCCAGCACCGTGTAGGACAGAAGGTAGGCCAGGTACCAGAGATGATTCCAGGTGAAGCCGTAGGCGGCACCACTGAAGTGCGCGCCCGGCCACGGCCGGAACTGCCAGTAGCGCCATAGGAAATGGCCCAGCCCCGGTGCCACGTCACCCTTGTCCAAGGCCTCGCAGTAGGCCTGCAGGGACACCACCGCGACGATACCGAAGACCAGGGGCAGCAGCAGGCGCCAGCTACGGCGGAGCGTGTGCTGCAGTCGCCCGTGGTCTGGCAGGGAAAGGCCCAAGGCGATACCACTGATGGCAAACAGCAGCGGCATGCGCCAGCGGTTCAGCGCGATCATCGGCCACTGCAGCCATTCGGCGGTGTAGGCGCTCTTGAGGTGGAAGTCCCAGCCGGCCACATAGGCCATGGCGGCGTGGTAGAGGATCAGCAACGCGAAGGCGGCGATGCGCAGGGTGTCCAGATCGTGGCGACGGTGCATGGCAATGGGCGTCAGGAGGATGCTTCACCTTCCGCCGCAAGGCTCAGCGTCGCCAGCGGATAGGGTGCAGCGGCAGCCTTGCAGGGTCCAATGGAGGGGTTATTGGGACCAATGGCCGATGCGGGAAGGGTCGGATGGGCAACAATGGCGGCATGGAAAATGGAGATCCGGCGGTCGATCCCGCCCTTGTTGCAGATCGTCCCAACCGCGCGGGCATGGCTGCAGTGTTCTGGTCGCTGCTGTTCCTGTGTACCGCTGCGGGCAATGTGCTGGCGCAGTGGATGCGGGCATTGCGGGACGCCCAGCCATTCCCGGGCCTTGCGGCTTCGATCGAGGAGTTCAGCAGTGCGCTTGCCAGCCTGGGCCTGCTGGCACTTCTGCATGCCGCCGCTCACCGCTGGCCGTTGCATGCAGACACCTGGCGGCGCCGGATCGGCCTCTACGTGCTGGGTGGCGTTGCCTGGTGGCTGTTGCATGTCAGTGCCATGGTGCTGATGCGCAAGCTGGCCTTCGCCCTGATTGGCCAGCACTACACCTATGGCGCCTGGCCGGCGCAGTGGTTCTACGAGTTCTTCAAGGACGTGCAGACCTACAGCCTGCTGGTGATTGCCGTGCACGCCGTGGCCTGGTTCGGCCGCCAGCGGCAGGGTGAGGCGCACCTGCTGGCCGAGCCCGATGTCGGCCCGCCGGTGGAGCCGGTCGAGCGCCCCCAGCACTTCCTGGTGCGCAAGCTGGGCAAGGAGTTCCTGGTCGCCACCGCCGACGTGGAGTACGCCCAGGCGGCGGGGAACTACGTGAATCTGCGGGTACGCGGCCACGACTACCCGCTGCGGATCACCATGGCGGTGCTGGAGCAGCGGCTGGATCCGGGCGAGTTCCTGCGCCCGCACCGCAGCTGGCTGATCCATCGGGGCCAGCTGCGCTCGATCGAGCCGCTGGACGGCGGCGAGGCCCTGCTGCACATGGCCGACGGGGCGAAGGTGCCCTGCAGCCGGCGCCAGCTACCGCTGCTGCGGCAGGCGCTGGGGGCAGGGTGAGGCCCTCATTCCGGGCATCCCCGGCCTGCGGTATCATTACCAGTCATCTTTTGAATGCATAACCGCCGACATGATCGAACTGAATCCTGTCCGCCAGCGCATCACCGATCTGACCGATCGCGTGCTGTCGCTTCGGGGGTATCTTTGACTACGACGCCAAGAAAGAGCGTCTTGAAGAAGTAACGCGGGAGCTGGAAAGCCCCGACGTCTGGAACAACGCCGAATACGCCCAGAACCTGGGCCGCGAGCGTTCCAGCCTGGAAAAGACCGTGGGCGGCATCGCCTCGGTGCTGGACGGCCTGGCTGATGCCACCGAACTGCTTGAGCTGGCTGAGTCCGAGCAGGACGAGGACACCGCGCTGGCCGTGGTCGCTGACCTGGACAAGCACCAGTCGCACGTCGAGAAGCTGGAGTTCCAGCGCATGTTCTCCGGCGAGATGGACAATGCTGCCGCCTTCGTCGACATCCAGGCCGGTGCCGGTGGCACCGAAGCCCAGGACTGGGCCGAGATCCTGCTGCGCATGTACCTGCGCTGGTGTGAATCGCGCGGCTGGAAGACCGAGCTGATGGAAGTCTCCGGTGGCGACGTCGCCGGCATCAAGTCGGCCACGCTGCGCGTGGAAGGCGACTATGCCTACGGCTGGCTGAAGACCGAGACCGGCGTGCACCGCCTGGTGCGCAAGTCGCCGTTCGACTCGGACAACCGACGCCACACCAGCTTCACCTCGGTGTTCGTGTCGCCGGAAATCGACGACAACATCGACATCACCATCAACCCGGCCGACCTGCGTACCGACGTGTACCGCTCGTCCGGTGCCGGTGGCCAGCACGTGAACAAGACCGAGTCGGCGGTGCGAATCACCCACATCCCGACCAATATCGTCGTGGCCTGCCAGACCGGCCGCAGCCAGCACCAGAACCGCGACAACGCGATGAAGATGCTGGCCGCCAAGCTGTATGAGCTGGAGATCCAGAAGCGCAACGCCGAAAAGGACGCCGTGGAAGCCACCAAGTCCGACATCGGCTGGGGCAGCCAGATCCGTAACTACGTGCTCGACCAGAGCCGTATCAAGGACCTGCGTACTGGCATCGAGCGTTCGGATACGCAGAAGGTGCTCGACGGCGACCTGGACGAGTTCGTCGAAGCCAGCCTGAAGGCCGGCCTGGCCGTGGGCTCCAAGCGCGTCGATGCCTGATCGACGCGCCTGCGCGGATATCGTCACTCTCGTGCGCAACGCCGAGGGTGGTTGAACCGGTTTTTTGTAGAGCCGAGCCATGCTCGGTTGCTGTTCGCGCGGTGGCAGATGCGTCGAGCATGGCTCGACGCTACAACGGGTATGGCGGTGGCGATGATGCGCAGCGAAAGTGAACGCAAGGAACTCGGCGGCTTCCTCAAGGCCTGCCGTGCCCGTGTCGACCCCGCCACGCTCGGCCTCCCGGCAGGGCGTCGGCGTACCCCGGGCCTGAAGCGTGAGGAAGTGGCGCTGGCGATCGGGGTCAGCGTCAGCTGGTACACCTGGATCGAACAGGGCCGCGAAGTGCGCGCTTCGCCGGAGGTCCTTGAACGCCTGGCGCAGGTACTGCGCATGAGCGACGACGAGCGTGCCTATGCGTTCGCGCTGTCCGGCTACGGTGTGCCACTGGAATCTCCCGACGAGACAGTGACCGACGGCCTGCGCCAGCTGGTCGAGGCCATGCAGCCGATCCCGGCCTACGTACGCAATACCCGCTACGACATCCTGGCCTGGAACCCGGCCATCGCCGAGCTGTTCGTGGATTACAGCCAGCTGGCGCCGCACGAGCGCAACACGCTGCGGCTGATGTTCCTGTATCCGCCGTACCGCACGCTGATCCTCAACTGGGAAGAAATGACCCGCGGCCTGCTGGCAGGCTTCCGCGCGGCGATGGCGCAGGCGCCGGACAAGGCCCCGTTCCTGGCGCTGGCCGAGGACATCGCTGGGCACAGCGAGGAGTTCCGCCAGTGGTGGCCGGAGCACGACGTGCGCCGGTTCGACGAAGGTGCGAAGAAGCTGAATCACCCCACGCGCGGGTTGCTGGACCTGCAGTACGTGGCGCTGGTGCCGGAGAGCCGGCACGACCTGTCACTGGTTACCTACCTGCCGCGTAGGTAGGGGGTTGTTCGGCAGGGCTTGCAGCCCTGCACCTGCTTCAAGCCGAAGCAACGGCAACAGCAACAGCAACAGCGAGCTATCCGTGGGTTGGCGGGGGGGGGGGGGGGGGGGGGGGGGGGGGGGGGGGGGGGGGGGGCGGGGGGGGGGGGGGGGGGCGGGGGGCGGGGGGGGGCGCCCCCCCCCC
>NZ_JAWIRU010000020.1:17673-30197 GCF_036320025.1 Stenotrophomonas sp. SMYL86 | reverse complement strand
GGTGTCGGAGTGCGGGGACGCCGCAAGTACGTCCGTGTAGGCTTGGCAGCCGCATCCATGCGGCTGACACCCCGCACTCCGACACCGCCCCGCCTTTGACAGATTCCGGCGGCTGTTGGTAGGTGTCGACCTTGGTCGACACATCTGTCAGATATCGAAATTCATCTGAAGTTGGATCCGCTCCGACAGATCGCGGAAAACTGTCGAAGGCGGGGTGGGTCCGGTTGCGGGGGCGTGAGCCGCATGGATGCGGCGACCGAGCTTACAAGGACGTACTTGCAGCGCCCCCCGCAACCGGACCCACCCCGCCATCCCGCAGGAAACCAGCTGTTGCTGTTGCTTCGGCTGTTGCTGTTGCTTCGGCGGGTGCAGGGCGCAGCCCTGCCAAGAGCTCCCCATTCAGGCAGGTAAGTGCAGGTCACAGGATAAGCAGACGCCTTGTTGTGCCCGTCGATCGGGTCCACATTCCTGTGCAGGAGACGGGCCGCCGCCCGTTGTCGAGACACCAGGAGACCTGCATGTCCGCTGCCCCCACTACTGCCATTTCCCGCGATCCGGCCACCGGCCAGCAGATCGCCAGCCATCCCTTTGCCACCGACGCCGAACTGGAAACAATCCTGGATCGCGGCCAGGTTGGCTTTGCGGCCTGGAGCGCCAAGAGCCTTGAACAGCGTGCAGACGTACTGCGTGCGATGGCGGTGGTACTGCGCCGTGACCGTGAAAAGCTGGCTGCACTGGCCACCGCCGAAATGGGCAAGGTCCAGGCCGAGTCGCTGGCCGAGATCGAGAAGTGCGCCGTGCTGTGCGACTGGTACGCCGACCACGGTGCGCAGTTCCTGCGCGACGAACCGACCCAGGTGCCCGACGACAAGGCTTACGTGTCCTACCTGCCGCTGGGCGTGGTGCTGGGCATCATGCCGTGGAACTTCCCGTACTGGCAGGTGATGCGCGCGGCGGTACCGATCCTGATGGGCGGCAACGGCTTCCTGCTGAAGCCGGCCGAGAACATCGTCGGTACCGCGCAGCTGCTCGACGCCGCCTGGCGCGATGCCGGTCTGCCGGAAGGCACCTTCATCGCCGCCAACATCAGCCGCGACGGCACCAGCCGCGCGATCGCCGATGACCGCATCGCGGCGGTGACCCTGACCGGCAGCGTGGCCGCCGGCCGTAGCATCGCCGCCCAGGCCGGGCAGGCGCTGAAGAAGGTGGTGCTGGAACTGGGTGGCTCGGATCCGTTCATCGTGCTGGCCGACGCCGATCTGGACGCTGCCGTCGATGCAGCGGTGGCTTCGCGCTTCCAGAACACCGGGCAGGTCTGCATCGCCGGCAAGCGCATCATCGTTGAAGACGCGGTCTACGACCGGTTCGTGGCGCAGTTCTGCCAGAAGGTGCAGGCGCTGACCATCGGCGACGGCCGTGAAGCCGGCAACCGTATCGGCCCGATGGCACGCCAGGACCTGCTGGAGCAGCTGGACGCGCAGGTACGGGCCTCGGTGGACGCGGGCGCGAAGCTGCTGGTTGGCGGCCATCAGCTGGATCGCCCGGGTGCGTTCTACGCGCCCACCGTGCTGGCCGACGTGGAGCCGGGCATGCAGGTTTTCGATACCGAGACCTTCGGTCCGGTTGCCTCGATCAGCCGCGCCCGTGATGCCGATCATGCGGTGGAACTGGCCAACCAGAGCGAGTTCGGCCTCAGCGGCAACCTGTGGACCGGCGACCGCGCACGGGCCATGCAGTTGGCGCGCCGGCTGCAGACCGGCGGCGTGTACGTCAACGGTTTCTCCGCCTCTGACCCGCGCGTGCCGATCGGTGGCGTGAAGAAGAGCGGCTTCGGCCGTGAGCTCTCGCACTTCGGCATCCGCGAATTCGTCAACGCGCAGACGGTGTGGTTCGACAAGCGTTGACGCGCAGCTTCCATCCTTCCTGCAACGATCCATCATCAGTCCAGCGAAAAGGACGGCATTCCAATGTCCAAGGGTTCAGATCTGCTCGTCGCCGCGCTTGAGAACGAAGGCGTCGAGCGTATTTTCGGTATTCCCGGCGAAGAGAATCTCGACGTGGTCGAGTCGCTGCGCCATTCCAGCATCGAGCTGGTCATCACCCGCCACGAACAGGCGGCCGTGTTCATGGCGGCCACCTATGGCCGGCTGACCGGCAAGCCGGGCGTGTGCCTGGCCACGCTCGGCCCGGGCGCGCTCAACTTCACCACCGGTGCCGCCTACGCGCTGCTTGGCGCGTGGCCGGTGATCATGATCACCGGCCAAAAGGGCATCGTCGCCAGCAAGCAGGCGCGTTTCCAGATCGTCGACATCGTCAGCACCATGAAGCCGCTGACCAAGCAGGCGCGGCAGATTGTCTCGGCGCGCACCATTCCGACCATCGTCCGCGAGGCGTTCCGTACCGCGCTGGAAGAGCGCCCGGGCCCGGTGCTGCTGGAGCTGCCCGAAGACATCGCGGCCGATGAGGTCGGGGACGTAGCGCTGATTCCGCCGCACGCAGTGGATCGTCCCATTGCCAGTCCGGAAGCACTGGACCGCGCGGCGGAGATCATCCGCAACGCCAAGCGCCCGCTGCTGATGATCGCCTCGGCGGCGTCGCGGCCGCAGTCCAGCGAAGCGTTGTCGGCATTCGTGCTGCGCGCGGGTATTCCATTCTTCACCACGCAGATGGGCAAGGGTGCGGTGGCCGGTGGTTCGGGCCTGTACATGGGCACCGCCGCGCTGACCGAGCGCGACTACGTGCACATGGCGATCGACCAGGCCGACGTGATCGTGACGATCGGCCACGAGGTCACCGAGAAGCCGCCGTTCGTGATGCGCCCGGGTGGGCCGACCGTGATCCATATCGGCTATTCGCAGGCGGCGGTGGAGCAGGTGTACTTCCCGCAGGTGGAAGTGATCGGTGACATCGGCCGTTCGCTGACCCAGCTGGCCGACCGTATCGAAGGTGCAGTGCCGAACGCCGACGCGCTGCTGCCACTGCGCGCGACCATTCTGGAACACCTGGCTGACCGTGCCGAGGAAGCTGGATTCACCCCGCAGCGGCTGGTGCACGACGTGCGCCAGGTGATGCCGCCGGACGGCATCGTGGCGCTGGACAACGGCATGTACAAGATCTGGTTTGCGCGCAATTACCGCACCCAGGTGGCCAATACGCTGCTGCTGGACAACGCGCTGGCGACGATGGGCGCGGGCCTGCCGTCGGCGATCATGGCCTCGATCCTGTACCCGCAGCGGCGGGTGTTGGCGGTGTGCGGCGATGGCGGATTCATGATGAACAGCCAGGAGCTGGAGACCGCGCGTCGGCTGGGCCTGAACCTGGTGGTGCTGATCCTCAACGACGGCGCCTACGGGATGATCCGCTGGAAGCAGGCGGTGGATGGCTTCACCGACTACGGCATGACGTTCAGTAACCCGGATTTCGTGAAGTATGCGGAAGCCTATGGCTGCAAGGGGCATGAGGTGACGGCCATCGAGCAGTTCATCCCGACGCTGGAGGCGGCGTTCAACGAGGGTGGGGTGCACCTGGTATCGGTGCCGATCGACTACTCGGAGAACCAGCGGGTGCTGGTGGACGAGCTGCGGCAGGCGTTTCCCGGGAACGGTTGACGCCTACCGGGGCATCGGTTCCCCGGAATCCGGTAGGTGTCGACCTTGGTCGACACACGGACCGCCAACCAAGGTTGGCGGCTACCAGAGCGGCGGGCAGCGGACCTGGTAGGTGTCGACCTTGGTCGACACGATGGAGCGCCAACCAAGGTTGGCGGCTACCAGGCGGCGGGCAGTGGGCCTGGTAGGTGTCGACCTTGGTCGACACGCAGAGCGCCAACCAAGGTTGGCGACTACCGGGGCAGGGCGCCGGCCCAGGGCTGGGGCGGGGCGGTTTTGGTATGCTGGGCAACCGGCTGTGCCGGGCGCAACATCCCCCCTCACTACACGATTCCCGCAGATCCATGAGCGAAGCTACCGATACCCCCCCCGTTGACGAAAACAAGTTGATCGCCGAGCGCCGCGAGAAACTCAAAACGCTGCGTGGGCAGGGCATCGCGTACCCGAACGATTTCCGTCGCGAGGACTTCGCCGGCCGCCTGCAGGAAGAATTCGCCGACGCCGAGCAGTGGACCGCCGAGGCCCTGGAAGGCAACGGCCGCCAGGTGAAGATGGCGGGCCGCCTGATGGCCAAGCGCATCATGGGCAAGGCCAGTTTCGCGCAGATCCAGGACGAGTCCGGCCGCATCCAGCTGTTCCTGCAGGGCACGGTGCTGGGCGATGCCTACACCGCCTTCAAGGGCTGGGACGTGGGCGACATCATCGCCGTCGAAGGCGGCCTGACCCGTACCAAGACCGGCGAGCTGTCGGTCAAGGCCGAATCGATCCGCCTGCTGACCAAGTCGCTGCGCCCGCTGCCGGACAAGTGGCATGGCCTGGCCGACGTCGAGCAGCGCTACCGCCAGCGCTATGTCGACCTGATCGTGACCCCGGAGTCGCGCGCGGTGTTCATCAAGCGCTCGAAGATCATCCGCGCGATGCGCGCGTGGCTGGACAACCGCGACTTCCTCGAAGTCGAAACGCCGATGATGCATTACATCCCCGGCGGCGCGGCGGCCAAGCCGTTCACCACCCACCACAATGCGCTGGACCTGGACCTGTACCTGCGCGTGGCGCCGGAGCTGTACCTCAAGCGCCTGACCGTGGGTGGCCTGGAGCGCGTGTACGAGATCAACCGCAACTTCCGCAATGAAGGCGTCAGCACCCGCCACAACCCGGAATTCACCATGATGGAGCTGTACGAGGCCTATGCCACGTACAACGAGATCATGGACCTGACCGAAGGTGTGATCCGTGACGTGGCCACGACCGTCAACGGTTCCACCGAAGTGGAGTGGGACGGCGCGAAGATCGACCTGGGCCCGGCGTTCCGCCGCTGGCGCATGGACGAGGCTGTGCGCCACCACAACCCGGAAATCTCTGCTGCCGACTGCACCGACCGCGATGCACTGCTGCGCCATTGCGAGCGCTTGAAGATCCGCGTCAAGCCGTCCTACGGCTGGGGCAAGCTGCTACTGGAGATCTTCGAAGCCACCGTCGAGCACACCCTGATCCAGCCGACCTTCATCACCGACCATCCGGTGGAGGTCTCGCCGCTGGCCCGTGCCAACGACAACGATCCGGGCTACACCGACCGCTTCGAGCTGTTCGTCAACGGCAAGGAGCTGGCCAATGGCTTCTCCGAGCTGAACGACCCGGAAGACCAGGCCCAGCGTTTCCAGGCCCAGGTAGCCGCGAAGGAAGGCGGCGATGACGAGGCCATGCACTACGACGCCGACTACATCCGTGCGCTGGAGTACGGCATGGCACCGACCGGCGGCCTCGGCATCGGCGTCGATCGCCTGGTGATGCTGCTGACTGGCAGCAGCTCGATCCGTGACGTGCTGCTGTTCCCGTACATGCGTCCGGAGCAGTAAGTCGTCTTTTTGACTCCTGTTTGTGCGCGCCGTCGCGAAATGAGACGGCGCGATTGACGCCTCCCGCACTCGGCGTATCGTTAATGCACTACCTTGACGTCTGTTGTGGCTTGATCGGCGCCAGGGGGAGTGCGCATTGTGGAGAGTCCGCTTCACAATGTGATGACGATCATGAACCGGGACGCATGACACGGGAGTCAGGCCGATGCAGGGTGCGAGCGTTCGCAGCGGCAGGGTATCCTCGCCTGCTGATGATCCAGCATGGTCGAGAAACCAGGCAGAGTACGCGTTGAACATCGTCATTGTTGACGACCAGACGTCCGCCCGGACGATGCTGCGTCACGTCATCGAAGATATCGCGCCGGAACTGAGCGTGTATGACTTCGGTGATCCGCTGACCGCATTGGCCTGGTGTGAGGCGCATCCGGTCGACCTGCTGCTGCTCGATTACCGCATGCCGGAAATGGACGGGCTGGAGTTCGCCCGCCGTTTCCGTCGCCTGCCCAAGCATCGCGACATTCCCGTGATCCTGATCACCGTGGTCGGCGACGAGCCGATCCGTCAGGCGGCGCTGGAAGCGGGGGTCATCGACTTCCTGGTCAAGCCCATCCGTCCGCGCGAACTGCGCGCGCGCTGCTACAACCTGTTGCAGCTGCGCCAGCAGACCGAGAACGTGAAGCAACGCGCGTTGTCGCTGGAGCAGCGCTTGCTGGCCAGCATGCACGAGGTCGAGGAACGCGAGCGTGAGACCCTGTCGCGGTTGGCGCGGGCGATCGAGTTCCGTGATGCCGGCACCAGTGCCTACCTCGAACGCATGGCGCGCGTGGCAGGGCTGATCGCCGAGCAGCTGGGCCTGCCCGAAGACGACGTGCGCCTGATCGAGATGGCCGCGCCGCTGCATGACATGGGCAAGATCGCCATTCCCGATGCAGTGCTGCTCAAGCAGGGCAAGCTCAACGACGAGGAGCTGGCGATCATGCGCCGGCACCCGCGCATCGGCCATGAGCTGCTCAGTGGCAGCCAGAACCGCTTCATCCAGGTCGGCGCATTGATCGCACTGCGCCACCACGAACGTTACGACGGCAGCGGCTACCCGGATGGGCTGGTCGGTGAGGCGATTCCGCTGGAAGCGCGCATCGTCGCCGTGGCCGACGTCTTCGACGCACTCATCTCACCCCGTCCGTACAAGGAAGCATGGACCATGGAAGCCACACTGGCCTATCTGTATGCCCAGCGTGGCCGCCTGTTCGATCCACGCTGCGTGGATGCGCTGATGCGCGGCCACCAGCAGTTGATGGATATCTGCGCCCAGCACTCGACGGCATCGACGCGACCGGGTGGGTGACATGCAGGACCTGTTCGCACGCGTGAAGCGTCGGCTGGCGCAGCGTCCGGATTCGGAACATGGCCAGGCGATCGTGCGGGTGGTGCTGATCTCGCTGATCCTGGTCTATGTGCTGCTGTCCGGTGCGCGCCTGCACCGTCTGGAGCAGTACCAGGGCGTGCTGGCGACGGTACTGACCGGATTGGGACTTTCGCTGCTGCTGTTCGGTTGGCTGCTGTGGAAGCCGGAGCGCTCCGATCCGCGGCGGGTGGCCGGGATGCTGGCCGATTACGGCCTGATCGCGGTCGGCATGATCCAGATGGGTGAGCCGCTGGCGTGGGTGTATGCGGTGGTGATGTGGGTCACGGTGGGCAACGGCCTGCGCTTCGGGCCGCGTTACCTGGCCGCGGCCATCGTGCTGGCGATGGTCAGTTTCGGCACCACCGTGCTGTTGACCCCTTACTGGCAGGCCAACCTGGGGCTGGCCATTTCCCTGTGGTTGGGGTTGCTGGCAGTACCGTTGTGCTGCTCCTCCCTGCTGCGCCGAAGGATGCGACATCCGACCATGGATACGACTCCCGCCGCTGGTTCCGACAAGCGCTCGCTGCTGGCACGCTTCAAGCAACGCCTGTCCGGGCGCGAGGACAGCGAGCACGCGCAGAACCTGATCCGCATCATCATCACGGCGCTGTTCATCAGCTATCTCGGCTGGCGCTCGCTGAGCGGCGGCGGTGAGGCGCTGACCGCCACCTGGTTGATCCTGGCCTTCGAGCTGACCATCTCCGCCGGCCTGCTGACCGCGATCCTGGTCAATCCGGGTGTGTCGCATGTGCGCCGGGTGATCGGCATGCTGACCGACTACACCTGCATGGCCTGGATCATGACCATCCAGGGCGAGCCGGCCGCGCCGCTGTATGCGGTGATGCTGTGGGTCACGATCGGCAACGGCATGCGCTACGGCAGCACCTATCTGCGCGTGGCCACCGCCATGGGCTGCCTGGCTTTCCTGTGTACGGTGATGCTGTCGCCCTACTGGCGTGGGCACGACTATCTGGGCTGGGGCCTGCTGCTGGGCCTGGGCGCGATCCCGCTGTACTTCGATTCGCTGCTGCATGCGCTCACCCGTGCAGTGGCCGAGGCGCGCCAGGCCAACGAAGCCAAGAGCCGCTTCCTGGCCAACATGAGCCATGAGTTCCGCACGCCGTTGAACGGGCTGGCCGGCATGACCGAAGTGCTGGCCACCACCCGCCTGGACGACGAACAGCGCGAGTGCCTGAACACCATCCAGGCCTCGACCCGCAGTCTGTTGGCGCTGGTGGAAGAGGTGCTGGACATCTCCGCGATCGAAGCCGGCAAGGTGCGCGTGGAGTGGCACGAGTTCGCGCTGGCCGACGTGCTGCAGGCGATCAACCTGATCCTGACCCCGCAGACCCGCTCCAAATCGCTGGACTATCGCGTGCAGGTGGATGACAACGTGCCGCCGCGCCTGCTGGGTGATGCCGGTCATCTGCAGCAGATCCTGCTCAATCTGATGGGTAACGCGGTCAAGTTCACCGACAGCGGCTACGTGCATCTGCGCGTGTCCAGCCCCGATGTGCTGGGCAGCGAGCGGATGCGTCTGCGATTCGAGATCGTCGACAGCGGCATCGGCGTACCGGTGGCGCTGCGCGGCCGGCTGTTCAATGCCTTCGAGCAGGGCGATGTCGGCCTGGCCCGCCGCCATGAAGGCACCGGTCTGGGCACCGCAATTGCCAAGGGCCTGGTCGAGTCGATGGGCGGGCAGGTCGGTTATGCGCCGAACAGCCCGCGCGGCAGCGTGTTCTGGGTCGAGATCACGCTGGACGTCGCAGACACCTCATCAGCCCCGGCGGTTCCGTCCGAGGTGGCTGAAGCCGGCAATGTCATCGCGTTTTCCAATCCCTTCCTGCGCCATCGTGCGCGGGTGCGCAGCCTGCGGGTGCTGGTGGCCGACGACCACGAAGCCAACCGCATGGTGCTGCAGCGGTTGCTGGAGAAGGCCGGCCACAAGGTCACCTGCGTCAATGGCGGCGCCGAAGTGCTCGATGCGTTGGAGCAGGCCAGTTACGACGCAGCGATCGTCGATCTGCACATGCCCGGCATGAGCGGACTGGACCTGCTCAAGCAGTTGCGGGTGATGCAGGCCAGTGGCATGCCTTACGTTCCGGTCATGGTGCTGAGCGCGGACGTCACCCCCGAGTCCATCCTGCGTTGCGAGCAGGCCGGTGCCCGCGCCTTCCTTGCCAAGCCCGTGGTGGCCACCCGTCTGCTGGAAGTGCTGGCCGATGTCGCCGCCAACACCCGCGCCGAGTCCGGCATCCAGTCGGTGCCGGCATTGCCGGTTGGCGATGGCGTGCTCGATACCGCGGTGCTGGACGAGCTGGCGTCGCTGGGTATGGGCGATGGCTTCGAACGCAAGTTCATCGACCAGTGCCTGGCGGACGTCGACGCGAGCATGGGCCAGCTGCAGGGCTGCGGCGAGCGCCAGGCCTGGGAGGATTTCCGCGAGCACGCACACGCGCTGCGCGGTGTGGCGAGCAACCTGGGGCTTGTCCAGGTTGCCGCCTCCAGTGGCGAAATCATGCGCATGGCGGACTGGCAGCTGAAGGGGGAATGGAACGCCCGCCTCGGCAGCCTGGCGACTGCCCTGCGCAACGGCAGGAATGCGTTGGCTGCCCGTAGTGCGGGAGCATCGCACCGCGACGACAGCGAGCGCAGCCCGTCCTGACCCGCCAGACGGTCAGGACGGGTCGCCATTGCGCCGGGCCTGCGCCCGTACCAGCCGATCCATGGTGCGCAGGGACTTCTCGCCGAGCTGCATGGCGGTGTCCACCCAGATCTCGGTGATCCGCATCATTTCATGCAGCGGCACCATGGTGGCGATCTCGTTGACCTCACGCATCGCCGCCCACGCGTGCGGAATGCGCCGGCTTTCCTTGATCACCTGTTCGACCGCGGCAACACCTTCGCCCGCCGGCACCACGATGTCGACCAGGCCCATTTCCTTCAGCTGGCTGGCGGTGTAGAGGTTGCCTTCCAGCATGATCTTCTCGGCCAGGCGCGGGCTGATCCGCTGGCACAGGAAGGAGTAGGCGCCCATGCCAGGGAACAGGTCGAACAGCACCTCGGGCAGGCCCATCAACACGCCTTCCTCGGCGACGATGGTGTGGCAGCTCAGTGCGGCCTCGAAGCCGCCACCCAGTGCATTGCCCTGGACCAGGGCGATGCTGTGGGCACGGGTGCCCAGGCCGGCATGGAAGGCATGCACGCCGCGCACGCAGCGTTGGGCATAGTCGAGCAGGCGGGCGCGGTCGCCCTCGCGGATCAGGCGGCAGAACAGTTCGAGATCGCCACCCAGGTTGAACACGTCGCTGTCCGAGGCAAGAACGACATGGGGTGACAGAGCGTGCGAGGCGCTGAGGCGATCGCCCAGTTCGCGCTGGTAGTCGACGATGTCATCGACCAGGCGCGAGGCGAAGCACGGCCGGCCCGGCTGGTTGACCAGGTTGGCGTGCATGTGGATCCAGTAGACATCCCGCTCGGGTTCTTCGGTGATACGCAGGGTAGGGTGCTGCGAGGGACGGGTGATGATGGGGCGTACTGCGGACATGGGAGTTCTCCGTGTGACCGTCCGGCCAACCGCAGAGCGGACGGAGAGGAGTGAGGGGGCGGGCTGAACGTGCGGCGGCGACTGATTCTATGCACCCGTCGTGAACCGCCCGCAAGCGCTGTACCGGCCATGTTCCGGTAATAAAAAGACCCCGCCGTCCCCGGCGGGGTCCCTGTACTCTCCCGTTGCCCGGAAACCCTTACTGGGCGGGCGTATCACGCAGCTCGCGACGGAGAATCTTGCCGACGTTGGTCTTCGGCAGCTCCTTTCGGAATTCTACGATTCTGGGGTGCTTGTAACCGGTCAGGTTTGCCCGCGCATGTTCCTTGACCATTTCCGCGGTCAGGTTCGGGTCCTTCTTCACGATCACGACCTTGACCACTTCGCCGGACTTTTCGTCCGGGACACCGACGGCGGCGACTTCCAGCACGCCCGGCATCATCGCGATGACGTCTTCGACCTCATTCGGGTACACGTTGAAGCCGGACACCAGGATCATGTCCTTCTTGCGGTCGACGATGTAGAAGAAGCCCTGTTCGTCCATCTTCGCCATGTCGCCGGTGTGCAGCCAGCCGTCCGCATCGATGGCGGTGGCGGTTTCTTCCGGACGCTGCCAGTAGCCCTTCATCACCTGCGGGCCCTTGATGCACAGCTCGCCCACTTCGCCCAGCGCCAGGATGTTGCCGTTGTCGTCTTTGATGCAGGCATCGGTGGACGGGATCGGCAGGCCGATGGCACCGTTGTACTCGGGCAGGGTGAGCGGATTGATACAGGCCGCGGGGGAGGTCTCGGTCAGGCCATAGGCTTCGACCAGGGTCACGCCGGTGACCTTCTTCCAGCGTTCGGCCACGGCACGTTGCACCGCCATGCCGCCGCCCAGGGTGAACTTGACCGAAGAGAAGTCGATCTCGTCGAAGCCCGGGGTGTTGAGCAGGCCGTTGAACAGCGTGTTGACGCCGGTGATGGCGGTGAAGCGGGTGCCCTTGAGCTCCTTGACGAAGCCCTTCATGTCGCGTGGGTTGGTGATCAGGTGGTTGCAGCCACCGAACTTCATGAAGACCAGGCCGTTCGCGGTCAACGCGAAGATGTGGTACAGCGGCAGGGCAGTGATGATCACTTCCTTGCCCGGCTCGATGCCCGAGGTGGACAGCCACGCTGACGCCTGCTGCATGTTGGCGATCAGATTGCGGTTGGTCAGCATCGCGCCCTTGGCCACGCCGGTGGTCCCGCCGGTGTACTGCAGGAAGGCAATGTCGTCGTGGTCGATCTCGACCGGCGGAAGCGCGTGGCGGCTGCCCAGCTTGAGCGCCTGCTTGAAGCGGACGGCGCCCTTGATGTGGTAGTTGGGCACCATCTTCTTGATGTACTTCAGCACGAAGTTGACGATCGCGCCCTTGGCGCCGAGCAGGTCGCCCAGGCCGGTGGTGACCACGTGCTTGACCGGTGTATCGGCGATGACCTGTTCGACGGTGTCGCCGAAGTTGTCGACCACCACCAGGGCACTGACGCCGGCATCAACCAGCTGGTGCTTGAGTTCGCGCGCGGTGTACAGCGGGTTGACGTTGACCACGGTCAGGCCGGCGCGCAGCACGCCGAAGGTGGCCACCGGGTACTGCAGGCAGTTGGGCATCATCAGGGCGACGCGGTCACCCTTCTTGAGCTTGAGCTCACCCAGCAGGTAGGCGGCGAACTGGGTGACCAGCGCGTCCGTCTCACCATAGGTGAGGACCTTGCCGAAGCTGGAGTAGGCGGGACGGTCGCGGAATTTCGCGACGGAAGCGTCGAAGACCGAGGCGACCGAATGGAATTCGTTGACGTCGATTTCGGCGGGAACGCCTTTCGGATAGCTCTGCAGCCAGGGACGATCCAGACTCATATTCCCCCTCCAGGAATCGTGATGTTTTAGGTTACGGCCCTGAGCGTATCCACAATGGCCGTTCATTGCAGCATACCCCGCCGTAGGGAAAACGCGAAGAGGCCCCGAAGGGCCTCTTTGCTTGGTAATGCCGGCCGCTGGCCGGCATCTGCGCTCGATCGGGATTCCGGTGGATGCCGGCCAGCGGCCGGGCGGTACGGGGCCCCCACCCGGGGGCGTGGGTCACCCCGGC
>NZ_JAWIRU010000020.1:0-17663 GCF_036320025.1 Stenotrophomonas sp. SMYL86 | reverse complement strand
CCGGCCGGCCGCGGGCCGGCCGGTGCGCGCGCGCGGGTGGCGGGGGGCGGCCGGCCCGCGCCCGGCAGTACCGTGGCCACAAGCGGGGCGCTTGCGTCAGCCCTGCTTGCGTACCGGTGCGCCGTTGGCCTTGTAGTACGGCGCGGTGCTGCGGGCCAGCGGGGTGCGGCCACGGATCACGTCGGCCAGCTTCTCGGCCATCATGATGGTCGGCGCGTTGAGGTTGCCGGTCACCACCTGCGGCATGATCGAGGCATCGACGATGCGCAGGCCTTCCAGCCCGTGCACGCGGCCCTGGCCGTCGACCACCGCCATCGGGTCATCGGCATGGCCCATCTTGTTCGAGCACGACGGGTGGTAGGCGGTCTCGGCATGCTCGCGGACGAACGCATCGATCTGCGCATCGGTCTGCAGTGCGCTGCCCGGCGAGATCTCGCGGCCGCTGTACGGCGCCAGTGCCGGCTGCGCGAAGATCTCGCGGGTGATGCGGATCGCCGCGCGGAACTCGCGCCAGTCCTGGTCGTGCGACATGTAGTTGAACAGGATGCTCGGATGTTCGCGCGGATCCTTCGAACGCACGTGGATGCGGCCCCGGCTGGGCGAGCGCATCGAACCGACGTGCATCTGGAAGCTGTGCGCCTTGATCGGGTTGGAGCCGTTGTAATTGATCGCCACCGGCAGGAAGTGATACTGCAGGTTCGGCCAGTCGAACTCGGCGTCGCTGCGGATGAAGCCACCGGCCTCGAACTGGTTGCTGGCGCCGATGCCGGTGCCCAGGAACAGCCACTCGGCACCGATCGCCGGCTGGTTGTACAGCTTCAGTGCCGGGGCCAGCGACACCGGCTTCTTGCACTCGTACTGCAGGTACATCTCCAGGTGATCCTGCAGGTTGGCGCCGACGCCCGGCAGGTGGTGCACCAGGTCGATGTCCAGGCTGCGCAGCAGGTCGGCCGGGCCGACGCCCGAGCGCTGCAGGATCTGCGGCGAGGCGATGGCGCCGCCACACAGCAGCACTTCGCGGCGGGCGGTGGCACGCTGCGGCTGGTCGTTGTGCAGCCACTGCACGCCCACCGCACGCTTGCCCGAGAACAGGATGCGGTCGGTCAGCGCGTGGGTGACGATGGTCAGGTTCGGGCGCGGCTTGGCCAGGTCCAGATAGCCGCGGGCGGTGCTGGAACGACGGCCCTTCGGGGTCACCGTGCGGTCCATCGGGCCGAAGCCTTCCTGCTGGTAGCCGTTGAGGTCGTCGGTGCGCGGGTAGCCGGCCTGCACGCCGGCCTCGACCATCGCAGCGAACAGTTCGTTGTTGCCGGCCTTGGGCGTGGTCACCCGCAGCGGGCCTTCGCCACCGTGGTAGTCGTTGGGGCCGATGTCACGGGTTTCGGCCTTGCGGAAGTACGGCAGGCAGTCCAGGTAGGTCCAGTCTTCCAGGCCGGGCATGCTGGCCCAGTTGTCGTAGTCCATCGCGTTGCCGCGGATGTAGCACATGCCGTTGATCAGCGACGAGCCACCCAGCCCCTTGCCACGGCCGCAGTCCATGCGGCGGTTGTTCATGAAGGGCTCGGGATCGGTCTTGTACGCCCAGTTGTAGCGCTTGCCCTGCAGCGGGAAGGCCAGTGCCGCCGGCATCTGGGTACGGAAGTCGAGCCGGTAGTCCGGGCCACCGGCTTCCAGCAGCAGCACGCTGACATCGGCATCTTCGGTGAGGCGGGTGGCCAGCACGTTGCCGGCCGAACCGGCGCCGATGATGATGTAGTCGTACTCGTTAGAGGTGCTCATGGTTGCTCTCCTTCGGGCCGGGCGCGCTGCATGCAGGCGTCACGGCGGAATGTCGGACCGGCACGGAGGCCGGACGGTAGGCGCCGATCAGGCTGCGCCGCTCAGAACACGCTGGCGTAGTCGCCCAGTTCCACCTGCACCGACTTGATGCGGGTGTAGTGGCCGAGGGTCGAGAGGCCGTTCTCGCGGCCGACGCCGGATTCCTTGTAGCCGCCGACCGGCATTTCGGCCGGTGATTCGCCCCAGGTGTTGATCCAGCAGATGCCGGCTTCCAGGCGGTGGATGATGCGGTGGGCGCGGCTGACGTCCTTGCTGACCACGCCGGCGGCGAGGCCGAAGGTGGTGTCGTTGGCGCGACGCACCACTTCGTCTTCGTCGTCGTAGGCGAGGATGCTCATCACCGGCCCGAAGATCTCTTCCTTGACGATGGTCATGTCATCGCGGCAGTCGGAGAACACGGTCGGCAGCACGTAGGCGCCATTGGCCAGCGCGCCTTCGGTGGCACGGCCGCCGCCGGTCAGCAGGCGAGCGCCTTCGGCCTTGCCGCTTTCGATGTAGCGCAGCACGTTTTCCATGTGCGGGAAGCTGGTGAGCGGGCCGAAGTTGGTCTCGGCGGCCATCGGGTCGCCGATGCGGATGCGCTTGACGCGCTCGACCACGGCGGCTTCGAACACGGCCAGCATGCTGCGCGGCACGAACACGCGGGTGCCGTTGGTGCAGACCTGGCCGGAGCTGAAGAAGTTGGCCATCACCGCGATGTCGGCGGCGCGGTCGAGGTCGGCGTCATCGCAGATCACCAGCGGCGACTTGCCGCCCAGCTCCATGGTCACTTCCTTCAGCGACGAGGATGCGGCGCTGGCCATGACCTTCTTGCCGGTGGCGACGCCGCCGGTGAAGGAGATCTTCTCGATCACCGGGTGCTCGGTCAGCCACTGGCCGATCTCGCGGCCCGGGCCCTGCACGACGTTGAACACGCCGGCCGGCACACCAGCTTCGGTGTAGATCTCGGCCAGGCGGATCGCGGTCAGCGGGGTTACTTCCGACGGCTTGAACACCATCGCGTTGCCCGCGGCCAAGGCCGGGGCCGACTTCCACATGGCGATCTGGATCGGGTAGTTCCAGGCGCCGATGCCGGCGACCACGCCCAGCGGCTCGCGGCGGGTGTAGAAGAAGCTCGATTCGCGCAGCGGCAGCTGGATGCCTTCGATGGCGGTGGCCAGGCCGGCGTAGTACTCGACCACGTCGGCGCCGGTGACGATGTCCACGGTGGTGGTTTCGGCCAGCGCCTTGCCGGTGTCCAGGGTTTCCAGGTGCGCCAGTTCGTCGTTGCGCTCGCGCAGGATCTCGACGGCGCGGCGCAGGATGCGCGAACGCTCCATGGCAGTCATCGCCGCCCACACCTTCTGGCCTTCGGCCGCGCTCTGCACGGCGCGTTCGACGTCGGCCTGGCTGGCGACCTGCACTTCAGCGATCACGTCACCGGTGGCCGGGTTCACGGTCTTGAAGGTCTTGCCGCTGGTGGCATCGACGCGCTGGCCGTGGATGTAGAGCTGTTGGACGGGCAGGGTGGTCATGGGGCGTACTCCTTGGAAGGGGGCGGGTGCTGAAGCGCTTATAGCGCGACAGCCTGCAACTGGAAGTCGATGTAGCCGTAAGCAATGCGCCGGGACTTCTCGGCGTTGAACTGGCCGCCGACCAGGCTGCCGCGCAGCCAGAGGCCGTCGATCATCGCGGCCAGGCCACGGGCGGCCAGGCGGGCCTGCGGGTGGGGCAGCAGGCGGTTGAACTGGTGGCACAGGTTGGAGAACAGGCGCTGGTCGTTGGCGCGCTGCAGCCGGGCCAGTTCCGGCTGGTGCATGCTGGCGGCCCAGAAGGTCAGCCAGACGCGCATCGCGGTGCCGTTGATCTGGCTGTCGTCGAAGTTGCCATCGACGATGGCGCGCAGCTGCTCGCGCGGGTCGTCACCAGCGTCGGCACGGTAGCGGGCGACCGCGTCCTTCAGTTCACGCAGGATCTGCCGCATTGCAGCATTGAGCAGGCCGTCCTTATCGCCGAAGTAGTGGGCGACGATGCCGCTGGACAGCCCTGCTTTCTTCGCGATGGTGGCGACGGTCGCATCGGCCATGCCGATCTCGTCGATGGTCTGGAAAGTGGCCCGGATCAGCTGCTCGCGCCGTACCGGTTCCACGCCTTTCTTCGGCATTGTCTCTCCACGGATTGCGACCCGAAGGATCGGGCTGCCCGCCATTATGCTTTTTATTGATTGAACGTTCAATCAATAAACCCTAGGATGCGCTCGCGCCCCACGCCATGGGCCCGGTTTACCGGTCCGGCCCCGCCCATGTGCCCCCTCGGACTTGATGAGACGACCCCATGTCTTCCCTGGCTCATCCCAAGCGTTCGCCCCTGCGCTTGAACCGTTTTGTCTTCTTCAGCTCTTCGGTGTCGATCGGCATCCTCGGGCTGCTCACCGTTCTCTATCCCGAAAGCAGCGAGCACTGGCTGCGGTGGGCGCAGGCCGAAGTCTCGGCGGCGTTCGGCTGGTGGTACATGCTGCTGATCGTGCTGTGCCTGGGCTTCGTGCTGTGGCTGGCGTTCTCACCGTATGGCCGCATCCGCCTGGGCCACAACGAGGAATCACCGGCCTTCGGTTACGTGGCCTGGGTGTCGATGCTGTTCTCGGCCGGCATCGGCATTGCGCTGCTGTACTACGGCGCCTACGAGCCGCTGGACCACTTCCTCAATCCGCCCGGGCAGCCCGGCGGGACCGTGGCCGCCGGCCGCGAGGCGATGGTGCTGACCTTCCTGCACTGGGGCCTGCACGGCTGGGCGCTGTATGCGCTGGTGGGCGTGGCGCTGGGCTATTTCGCCTACCGCCGCGACCTGCCGCTGGCGCTGCGCTCGGCGCTGTACCCGATCTTCGGTGAGCGCATCCATGGCCGCATCGGCGACATGGTCGATGGCTTCGGCATCCTTGCCACGCTGATCTCGATGGTGACCAACCTCGGCATCGGCGCGCTGGTGGTGCAGTCCGGCCTGGTCTACCTGTTCCACATCCCGGATACGCCGCAGGTGCTGGTGGCGATCGTGCTGGTGATGATGGTGGTGGCCACCATCGGCGTGGTGGCCGGTGTGGAGAAGGGCATTGCCTGGCTCTCCAACCTCAACGTGCGCCTGCTGTGCGGCCTGCTGCTGTTCGTGCTGATCACCGGCCCGACCCTGCACCTGTTCGACGGCCTGATCCAGAACACCGGTGATTACCTCGGCGCGTTCGTGCGCAAGAGCTTCGACATGTACCTCAACGACCCGAAGGGCCGTGAGTGGATGGGCTCGTGGACGCTGTTCTACTGGGCCTGGTGGATCGCCTGGGCGCCGTTCGTCGGTCTTTTCGTGGCGCGCATCTCGCGTGGCCGCACCATCCGCGAAGTGATCATGGGCGTGCTGCTGATTCCGCTCGGCTTCACCCTGGCGTGGCTGTCGATCTTCGGCAACACCGCCATCGACCTGGTGCTCAATCACGGCCAGGCGATCCTGGGTGACGTGGCCCAGCATGATGCGGCGATGACGCTGTTCAAGCTGCTGGAGTACCTGCCCGCCGCGCCGTACGTGGCCGGCGCCGCAGTGGTGATCGGCTTCGTGCTGTTCCTGACTCCGGTCGATTCGGGCACGCTGATGATCGCCAACCTGTGCACGCGTCGCGTCGACGATGGCGTGGAGGACGGCCATGACGCGCCGATCTGGCTGCGCGTGTTCTGGGCAGCCGGCATCACCGTGGCCAGCGTCGGCCTGCTGCTGGCCGGCAACTTCAGTGCGATGCAGACCGCGGTGGTGCTGTGCGGCCTGCCGTTCTCGTTCACCCTGGCGTTCTACATGTGGGGCCTGCTGAAGGCACTGCGCACCGACCCGGACGCACCGCGGCGGTAGATAGCGCCGGGCCCTGCCCGGCAAACGCGAAAGCAAAGGGCCGGATCTGTGAGGATCCGGCCCTTTGCGTTTGCTTCCGGGATCCGCCGGGCATGGCCCGGCGCTACCAGTTACTTGGTTGCCAACTGGCGCAGCACATACTGCAGCAGGCCGCCATGGCGGAAGTACTCCACTTCCTTCGGGGTCAGCAGCATCACCGAGACCTCGAAGGTCTTCCTGGTGCCGTCGGCCTTGGTCGCGGTGACGGTGGCACGCTTGCTGGCACCGTCCTGCAGGCCGGTGATGTCGATCACTTCCGAACCGTCCAGGCCCAGGCTCTGTGCGTTTTCACCGTTGCGGAACTGCAGCGGCAGCACGCCCATGCCGACCAGGTTGGAGCGGTGGATGCGCTCGAAGCTCTCTGCGATGACCGCCTTCACCCCCAGCAGCAGGGTGCCCTTGGCCGCCCAGTCACGCGACGAGCCGGTGCCGTACTCCTTGCCGGCCAGCACCACCAGCGGCACCTTGTCGGCCTTGTACTTCATGGCCGCATCGTAGATCGCCAGCTTCTCCGGCTGGCCGCCGCCGGCCGGGTAGTACAGGGTGTTGCCGCCTTCCTCGCCACCGAACATCAGGTTCTTGATGCGGATGTTGGCGAAGGTGCCGCGGACCATCACGTCATCGTTGCCGCGGCGGCTGCCGTAGCTGTTGAAGTCGGCCGGCTGCACGCCGCGCTCCTGCAGGAAGCGGCCTGCCGGCGAGTCCTTCTTGATGTTGCCGGCCGGGGAGATGTGGTCGGTGGTGATCGAATCGCCGAACAGGCCCATCACGCGCGCGCCGTGCACGTCGTCGATGCTGCCGGTCTGCATGGTCATGCCATCGAAGTACGGCGGGTTCTTGATGTAGGTGGAGGCATCGCTCCACTCATACAGGTTGCCGTCCGGCGAAGCGATGGTGTTCCAGCGGGTATCACCCTTGAACACATCGGCGTAGTTCTGCTTGAACATCTCCGGGCCGATGGTGGCGGCGATGACGTCGCCGATTTCCTTGTTGCTCGGCCAGATGTCGCGCAGGAACACCGGCTGGCCATCGCTGCCGGTACCCAGAGGCTGGGTGGTCAGGTCGATGTCGGTGGTGCCGGCGATGGCGTAGGCCACCACCAGTGGCGGGCTGGCCAGGTAGTTCATCTTCACTTCGGGGTGCACGCGGCCCTCGAAGTTGCGGTTGCCCGACAGTACCGAGGTGACCACCAGATCGCCGGTGGCGATGCCGGCGCTGACTTCGGTCGGCAGCGGGCCGGAGTTGCCGATGCAGGTGGTGCAGCCGTAGCCGACCACGTAGAAGCCGATCTTCTCCAGCTCCTTCAGTACGCCGGCCTTTTCCAGGTAATCGGTGACCACGCGCGAACCTGGGCCGAGCGAGGTCTTCACCCACGGCTGGCGGTTCAGGCCCTTGGCGGCCGCGTTGCGGGCCAGCAGGCCAGCACCGATCATCACCGCCGGGTTGGAGGTGTTGGTGCACGAGGTGATGGCAGCGATGACCACTGCACCATCCTTCAGGCGGACCTTGCGGCCTTCGGTTTCGATGTCCGCGTAGCCCTTGGCCAGCTGCTCGTTGCCGACCGCGGCACCGCCGCCTTCGTTGACGAACGAGGAGACATCGTCGCTGCGCTTGTCACGGTTGGTGGTCAGGCCAACCAGGGCTTCGCGGTAGTTCTTCTGCACGTCTTCCAGCAGCACGCGGTCCTGCGGACGCTTCGGGCCGGCCAGCGACGGCTTCACCGTGCCCATGTCCAGTTCCAGCGTGGTGCTGTACTGCGCGTGCGGGCTGCCCGGTTCGTGCCACAGGCCCTGCGCCTTGGCGTAGGCTTCGACCAGATCGATCTGCTCTTCGCTGCGGCCGGACAGGCGCAGGTAGTTCAGCGACTCGGCGTCGATCGGGAAGATGCCGCAGGTGGCGCCGTATTCCGGCGCCATGTTGCCGATGGTGGCACGGTCGGCCAGCGGCAGGTGCTGCAGGCCGTCACCGTAGAACTCGACGAACTTGCCGACCACGCCCAGCTTGCGCAGCATCTGGGTGACGGTCAGCACCAGGTCGGTGGCGGTGGCGCCTTCGGGCAGCTTGCCGGTCAGCTTGAAGCCGACCACCTGCGGGATCAGCATCGACGACGGCTGGCCGAGCATGGCCGCCTCCGCTTCGATGCCGCCCACGCCCCAGCCCAGCACGCCGATGCCGTTGATCATGGTGGTGTGGCTGTCGGTACCGAACACGGTATCGGGGTAGGCGACCGCCTTGCCGTCCTTGTCCGCCGTCATCACCACGCGGGCCAGGTTCTCCAGGTTCACCTGGTGGACGATGCCGGTGTTCGGCGGCACTACCTTGAAGTTGTCGAAGGCCTTCTGGCCCCAGCGCAGGAAGCCGTAGCGTTCCTGGTTGCGCTGGAACTCGATTTTGCCGTTGAGGTCCAGCGCGTCCGGCTTGCCGAACACGTCGACCTGCACCGAGTGGTCGATGACCAGTTCGGAGGGAATCTGCGGGTTGATCTGCTCAGGCGAGCCGCCGAGCTTGACCACCGCGTCGCGCATCGCGGCGAGGTCGACCACGCAGGGCACGCCGGTGAAGTCCTGCAGGACCACGCGCGCCGGCATGAAGGCGATTTCGGTGTCCGGCTCGGCCGCCGGGTTCCAGCGGGCCACGGCTTCGATGTGGTCCTTGCCGACGGTGATGCCGCCGTCCTCGTGCCGGAGCAGGTTCTCCAGCAGGATCTTCATCGAGTAGGGCAGGTGGGAGATATCGAAGCGCTGGCCCAGCGTGGGCAGGCTGAAGTAGTCGTAGGTCTTGCCGCCGACGTTCAGCTGGCTGCGGGTGGAGAACGAATCGCTCATGCGGGGTAACTCCTTCTTGCGGATGGCTTGCAGTGGCCCGCGCATGGGCGGACCTGCTTGCGGTCGCCGCGGGCCTGACGGCCCCGGTGGTCCCAGTATGAACCCCAGACTGAATGGATTCATCCGGGCCGGGTTCCGGCCTGCGGCATCGGTTCCAGACTACAGGGGAAGGTGTATGGCGTATGTCACGTTTGTGGCCGATCCTTTGCGAGGCAAGGGCTGGCGGGTTGCCGGTCCTGTTCAGGGTGGAAGTATGCCCGGGGAAGTATGTATAATTTGTGCATACTCTGGAGGGCCTACCGATGGAAGCCACTGTTGCAGAACGCGGACAGATCACCCTGCCCAAGGCGGTGCGTGATGCCCTCGGCCTGACCAAGGGCACGCTGCTGAAGGTCGAGCTGGACGGCAGCCGCATCATCCTGCGCAAGAGTGTTGACGATGCCATTTCACGGGCGCGCGGCAAGTTCGCGCTGGACGGTTTCGAATCGTCCGACGCAGCGGTACGTGCGGTGCGTGACGAGGAATAAGCCGTGATGATCGCCGTCGACTCTCCGGTGCTGGTCGAGCTGCTCAGCAATGGCCCGCAGGCCGATGCCGTGGAAGCCATCCTCAGGCAGAGCCTGGTCGGTGGCCGCGTGGTGGTCTGCGGCGCGACCCTGGCCGAGGTCTGCGCATCGCTGCGTGGCGGTGCCGAGGTGCTCGAAGCGCTGGAAGAAATGGGCGTGCACTTCAACCCGATGGAAGCCAAGTCGGCGCTGCGCGCCGGCGAGATGCACCGCCGCCACCGCCAGCGCAGCGGCAGCCGCCGCAGCCTGGACGAATTCATGGTCGGCGCCCACGCACTGCTGCAGTGCGATGGCCTGATCACCTGGAACGACACGTTTTACCGCGACTACTTCAAGGGCCTGAAGCTGATCGTGCCGCAAGCCTGAGCCCACTTTTTTTCAACCTACGCATTACCCGGGAGTTGTCATGTTGGAAGCCTACCGCCACCACGTCGCCGAGCGCGCTGCGCTTGGCATCCCGCCGCTGCCGCTGAGCGCGCAGCAGACGGCCGATGTCATCGAACTGCTGAAGAACCCGCCGCAGGGCGAGGCCGAGTTCCTGCTCGACCTGCTGACCCACCGCGTGCCGGCCGGCGTCGATGACGCGGCCAAGGTCAAGGCCTCGTACCTGGCGGCGATCGCCCTGGGCAGCGAGCAGAACCCGCTGATCAGCCGTGAGCGCGCCACCGAACTGCTGGGTACCATGCTCGGCGGTTACAACGTCGCCCCGCTGGTGCAGCTGCTGGACGATGCCAGCGTCGGCACCATCGCCGCCAACGGTCTGAAGAAGACCCTGCTGGTGTTCGATGCCTTCCATGACGTGCAGGAAAAGGCCAAGGCCGGCAACGCCAACGCCCAGGCCGTGCTGCAGAGCTGGGCCGACGCCGAGTGGTTCACCAGCAACCCGGAAGTGCCGCAGAGCCTGACCGTCACCGTGTTCAAGGTGCCGGGCGAAACCAACACCGACGACCTGTCGCCGGCGCCGGACGCGACCACCCGCCCGGACATCCCGATGCACGCCCTGGCGATGCTGAAGAACAAGCGCGACGACGCGCCGTTCACCCCGGAAGAAGACGGCAAGCGCGGCCCGATCCAGCAGATCCTCGACCTGAAGGACAAGGGTCACCTGGTCGCCTACGTTGGCGACGTGGTCGGCACCGGTTCCTCGCGCAAGTCGGCCACCAACAGCGTGCTGTGGTGGACCGGCGATGACATTCCGTTCATCCCGAACAAGCGCGCCGGTGGCGTCTGCCTGGGTTCGAAGATCGCCCCGATCTTCTACAACACCATGGAAGATGCCGGTGCACTGCCGATCGAGCTGGACGTGTCGAAGATGGAGCACGGCGATGTGGTCGAGCTGCGTCCGTACGAAGGCAAGGCGCTGAAGAACGGTGAAGTGATCGCCGAGTTCCAGGTCAAGTCCGAAGTGCTGTTCGACGAAGTGCGCGCCGGTGGCCGCATTCCGCTGATCATCGGCCGTGGCCTGACCGGCAAGGCGCGTGAAGCGCTGGGCCTGGCCCCGACCGACCTGTTCCGCCTGCCGGTGCAGCCGGTCGATACCGGCAAGGGCTTCTCGCTGGCGCAGAAGATGGTCGGCCGCGCCTGTGGCCTGCCGGAAGGCCAGGGCATGCGCCCGGGCACCTACTGCGAACCGAAGATGACCTCGGTCGGCTCGCAGGACACCACCGGCCCGATGACCCGTGACGAGCTGAAGGACCTGGCCTGCCTGGGCTTCTCGGCCGACCTGGTGATGCAGTCGTTCTGCCATACCGCCGCTTACCCGAAGCCGGTGGACGTGAAGACCCACCACACCCTGCCGGAGTTCATCTCCACCCGTGGCGGCGTCTCGCTGCGCCCCGGCGACGGCGTGATCCACAGCTGGCTCAACCGCATGCTGCTGCCGGACACCGTCGGCACCGGTGGTGACTCGCACACCCGTTTCCCGGTGGGCATTTCGTTCCCGGCCGGTTCGGGCCTGGTCGCCTTCGCCGCTGCCACCGGCGTGATGCCGCTGGACATGCCGGAGTCGGTGCTGGTGCGCTTCAAGGGTAAGATGCAGCCGGGCGTGACCCTGCGTGACCTGGTCAACGCGATCCCGCTGTACGCGATCAAGTCGGGCCTGCTGACCGTGGCCAAGGCTGGCAAGAAGAACATCTTCTCCGGTCGCATCCTGGAAATCGAAGGCCTGCCGGAGCTGAAGGTCGAACAGGCGTTCGAACTGTCCGACGCCTCGGCCGAGCGTTCGGCGGCCGGTTGCTCGGTGCGCCTGAACAAGGAACCGATCATCGAGTACCTCAACAGCAACATCACGCTGCTGAAGTGGATGATCGCCGAGGGTTACCAGGACCCGCGTTCGCTGCAGCGCCGTATCGAGAAGATGGAAGCGTGGCTGGCCAACCCGGAGCTGCTGGAGCCGGATGCCGATGCCGAATACGCTGCCGTCATCGAGATCGACCTGGCCGACATCCACGAGCCGATCGTGGCCTGCCCGAACGACCCGGACGACGTGAAGACCCTGTCCGAAGTGGCCGGCGCCAAGATCGACGAAGTGTTCATCGGTTCGTGCATGACCAACATCGGTCACTTCCGAGCCGCTGCGAAGCTGCTGGAAGGCAAGCGTGACCTGCCGACCCGCCTGTGGGTGGCCCCGCCGACCAAGATGGATGCCTCGGAGCTGACCAAGGAAGGCGTGTACGGCACCTTCGGCGCCACCGGTGCACGCATGGAAATGCCGGGCTGCTCGCTGTGCATGGGCAACCAGGCGCAGATCCGCGAAGGCTCCACCGCGATGTCGACCTCGACCCGCAACTTCCCGAACCGCCTGGGCCGCAACACCAACGTGTACCTGGGTTCGGCGGAACTGGCCGCGATCTGCTCGCGCCTGGGCCGTATCCCGACCAAGGAGGAGTACATGGCGGACATCGGCGTGATCAACGCCAATGGTGCGGAGATCTACCGCTACATGAACTTCGACCAGATCGAGGAATACCAGGACGTGGCCAAGACGGTCGCTGCCTGATGCGGTAACTGAAAACCCCCGGCTCGTGCCGGGGGTATTTTGTGAGCGGACGACGCATGGTAGTGCCGGCCGCTGGCCGGCAACCCGTTGAAACGAAGAACCCCCGGTGAAAGCCGGGGTTTTTTTGTTGCCTGATGGCCTGTAGTGCCGAATCCACGCGTGGCTGCTGTTCGCGCCATGCGCGATGAGTCGAGCATGGCTCGACTCTACAACGGCATCCACGCATGGCGTGGATCTACTGCAAGCGGAGTCCTTGAGCCGGGGCGCGCAATCAGCCGCGCGCGAGCGCCAGCAACCGCTCGGCAATCCGTTCCAGCGGCACCTGTTCCTCGGCGGCGCCGAGCTTGAACGCGGCACCGGGCATGCCCCAGACCACGCTGGTGGCCTCGTCCTGCACCAGTGTCGGTGCGCCGGCCTGGCGCATCTCCAGCAGGCCGCGCGCACCGTCATCGCCCATGCCGGTGAGAATGGCACCGATGGCGTTGCCGCCGGCGTTCTGCGCGACCGAGCGGAACAGCACATCCACCGCGGGCTTGTGCCGGTTCACGGCCGGGCCGTCGTCGACCCGGCAGCGCCAGCGCGCACCGTCGCGGATGATCCGCAGGTGCTTGCCACCCGGTGGCAGGTAGGCGTGGCCCGGCAGCACGGCTTCGCCGTCGCTGGCTTCGCGCACGGCCATCGCCGAGTGCCGGTCCAGGCGTTCGGCGAAGGCGCTGCTGAAGCTGGCCGGCAGGTGCTGGGTCATCACCACGGCCGGGCCGTCGGCGGGCATGCCTTCCAGCACCACACGCAGCGCTTCGGTGCCACCGGCCGATGAGCCGATCGCGATCAGCCGGTCGGTGGTGCGGAACTGGGGCGTGGCGGGACGCGTCGCTGGGGAGGCATCCAGCAGGAGCTTCGGTGCGGCAGCGCGCACCAGCGGGCGAACGCGCGAACGCGCCGCCATCTTCACTTTGGCGATGATCTCGTCGGCGTAGCCCTGCAGGCCGCGCGCCACGTCCAGTTTCGGCTTGGAGACGAAATCCACAGCCCCCAACGCCAGTGCCTGCAGGGTGGTGTCGGCGCCGCGTTCGGTCAGCGAGGAGATCATCACCACCGGCAGCGGGTGCAGGCGCATCAGGTTTTCCAGGAACGCCAGGCCGTCCATGCGCGGCATTTCCACGTCCAGCGTGATCACGTCCGGGGCCAGGCGCTTGATCTTCTCGCGCGCCAGCAGCGGGTCGGCGGCGGTGCCGACCACGTCAATGGCGGGATCGCTGGACAGAATCTCGGTGAGCATCTGGCGCACGACGGCGGAGTCGTCGACGATCAGGACCCGGCAGGGGGCGTTGCCGGTCAGGGTCATTCGAACAGCTCCACGCCACCGGTGACCGGGGCCTTGGACAGGCGTGCACGCACGGCCGATTCGGTCGCGGCCACTTCGGCTTCATGGGCATGCGGCAGACGCTGCACCACCACGCGGCCGGTATCGGCGAAGAACCAGATCTTGCGCGGATGGATGCCGCACAGGTCCTCGGCGATGATCGGGATGTGCTCGGCCTGCAGGTACTGGCGCACGAACTCGGCGTTGCGGGTGCCGACCGGGTTGCTGGTGAAACCCTTCAGCACGTTGGCACCGCCGAACACCTTGGCCTCGATGCGCTTGCGGTGGGCGCCACGCTTGAGCATGTCGTTGATCAGCAGCTCCATCGCATAGCTGCCGTAACGCGCGGGTGCGCCGTCGCCGGCGTTGCCCTCGGGCAACAGGAAATGGTTCATGCCGCCGATCTTCAGCACCGGGTCGCGCAGGCAGGCCGCCACGCAGGAGCCCAGCGTGGTGGTCAACGCAGTGGTGTCATCGACGACCAGGTACTGGGTCGGCAGCAGCTTGGCAGCAATGGTCTTGAAGCGCGCGTCCTGGTAACGCATCACATCATCGGTGCGCAGCGATGCGTTCATGCGCCTGCCTTTGCCGCACGGCGGTAAAGGGTGCGTCCGCAGGGCTGGATCAGGTCGGCGGCGTGCAGGTAGTTCTCCGAGTGGCCGGTGTAGAGCAGGCCATCGTCGGACAGGTGCTGTACCAGCCGGCCGAGGATCGCGCGCTGGGTCGGCTTGTCGAAGTAGATCATCACGTTGCGGCAGAACAGTGCGTCGAACGGGCCGCCGACGTCATAGCGCGGGGCAAGCAGGTTCAATGGGCGGAACTCGATCAGCTCGCGCAGCGCCGGCAGCACGCGGCACTGGCCCTCGTTGGGGCCGCTGCCGCGCTGGAAGTAGCGGCGGCGCAGATCCGGATCGAGGCTGGTGACGCGGTCGATGTTGTAGACGCCACGGCCGGCCGTGGCCAGCACCTGGGTATCGACGTCGGTGGCGATGATGCGTACCGGTGGCTTCAGGGTGCCGAACGCTTCGCAGGCGGTGATCGCCATCGAGTAGGGCTCTTCGCCGGTGGAGGCGGCGCACGACCACAGCAGCAGCGGCGTGCGGCTGGAGCGCTGCTGCAGCTCCTCGCGCAGCTTGTCGAAGTGGTGCGGCTCACGGAAGAACGAGGTCAGGTTGGTGGTCAGTGCGTTGGTGAACGCCTGCCACTCGTCACCGTCTTCCTGCTCCAGATGGTCCAGATACTGCTGGAAGCTGCGCATGCCCAGCGTGCGCAGGCGGCGAGACAGGCGGCCATAGACCATATCGCGCTTTGCCGGGGCAAGGGCAATGCCCACGCGCTGGTAGATCAGGTCGCAGACGCGGCGGAAATCACGGTCGGCGAACTCGAATTCGCGTGGGCCGGTGACGATGGGAGTAGGACTTTGCACGGGGGACGTGTCCATCGGCAGAGGCGGCGGCCGAAGCCGCCGCGGGTGGGTCTCAGAATTCCTGCCAGTCGCTGTCGCTGGCGACGAAGGTGCTGGCGTTGCTGCCGGTGCGGCGTACCGGTGCTGGCGTCGGAGCCGGCCGCGGACGCGCCACGGCGGCGGCGACATGCACCGGCTCGACACGCGCGGCCACCGCCTTCATCGCGGCCGAGACCTGGTTGTCCAGGCGGAAGATCGCCACGGCGTCGGCCAGCTGGCCAGCCTGTTCTTCCATCGCACGTGCGGCGGCGGTGGCTTCTTCCACCAGCGCAGCATTCTGCTGGGTGGTTTCGTCCATCTGCACCACGGTCTGGTTGACCTGCTCGATGCCGGCCGACTGCTCCTGCGAAGCCGCGGAGATCTCGGCCATGATGTCGGTCACGCGCTGCACCGAGGCGACGATCTCGCCCATGGTGCTACCGGCCTGGTGTACCAGGCTGGAACCTTCGGCGACCTTGCCGACCGAATCATCGATCAGGCCCTTGATCTCCTTGGCGGCAGCGGCCGAGCGCTGGGCGAGGGTGCGCACTTCACTGGCGACCACGGCGAAGCCACGGCCCTGTTCGCCGGCACGTGCGGCTTCCACTGCGGCGTTCAGCGCCAGGATGTTGGTCTGGAAGGCGATGCCGTCGATGACCGAGATGATCTCGGCGATCTTCTTCGACGAGGCTTCGATGGCCGACATGGTGTTGACCACCTGGCCGACCACGCTGCCGCCTTGAGAAGCAACACCCTGCGCGCCGATCGCCAGCTGATTGGCCTGGCGGGCGTGCTCGGCGTTCTGGCGCACGGTGGAGGTCAGTTCCTCCATGGACGCGGCGGTCTCTTCCAGGTTCGCTGCCTGCTGCTCGGTACGGCGCGACAGGTCACTGTTGCCCGAAGCGATCTCACCGGCGGCCAGTGTGATGCTGCCGGCGCTGGCCTGGATCTGGCCGACGATCTGGGTCAGCTGGGTGACGGTGGTGTTGGCGTCGTCCCGCATGCGTGCGAACACGCCCTGGTAGTCGCCGTGCATGCGCGCGGTCAGGTCGCCTTCGGCGATGGCCGACAGCAGCTTCGAGAGCTTGCCGAGGTTGTCATCGCTGACCGCCATCATCGCGTTGAGGTTTTCCAGCATCAGGCGGAAATCGTGATCGAAGCGCTGCGCGTCGCCACGGCGGCTGAAGTCGCCTGCGGCGGCGGCACTGGCCAGCTGCTTGATCTCGGCGTTGATGCGGCCGAGGTTGGCCTTGACCGTGTCGACGGTGGTGGTCATCGCGGCCTTCTCGCCGGGGTAGCGCGCGACGTCGCGGCTCAGATCGCCCACCGCGTACTGCTGCACCACGTCCAGCACATCGTGCAGGGTCTGCACGTGGCCGCCGACCAGGGCATTGGTTTCCTGCACCATCAGCCCGTACTCGCCGGGGAAGGCGCTGGCATCGATGCGGTAGCTCAGTTCGCCGCCGTCGTGGCGACGCGCCATCTCGCGCTGGCCGCTGATCACCGCGTGCAGCTGCTGCTGCATGCCGGACATGGCGTCCAGCAGGCGGCCGGTCTCGTCATGCGGCTGCGGGCCGATGTGGCTGTCCAGCTTGCCGCGGGCGATACCCTCGGCGACGGCCGTTGCCTGCTTCAGCGGTACGGCGATGCGGTTGCCGATGAGCCAGCTCAGGGCCAGCACGATCAGTACCAGCACGCCACCGGAGACGGCCATGATGGCGGTGAACACCAGTGCCTGCTTCTGCACGTCGTCCATGTAGACGCCACTGCTGACCACCCAGTTCCAGGGCGCGAACAGGCCGGCGTAAGCCACCTTCTCGACCTCGCCCTTGCTGCCGGGCTTGGCCCAGCGGTAGTTGACGAAGCCGCCACCGGCCTTGGCTGCTTCCACCTGGTCGTAGTAGATGCGCACGCCGTCGTCGGTGCGGAAGTCCTTCATGTCCTTGCCGACCAGGTCCTTGCGGAACGGGTGCATCAGCAGGCGGTAGCCGGTGTCGTAGATGTTGAAGTAGTAGGCATCGTTATCGGCGCGCATCACTTCCAGCGCCTGCAGGGCGGCGGCCTTGGCAGCGTCCTCGCTGAGCTCGCCGGTACCGGCCAGGCGATGGTAGTGCTGGAGGATGCCGTAGCTGAGTTCGACCTGGGTCTTCAGCGCGGTCTTGCGGGTCTCGGTCAGGTCGAGGTACTGCATGCGGGCGGCGATCACCGAGAGCGCGATCACGCCAAGCGCGATGAGCAGCGTCAGCAGGTTGAGCTTGCGCCGGACGGAGAGGTTGCTGAAGTAGTGTTGCCAGCGATGCATGAGATTCATCGAGCAGGACCAGGTCGAAGCGGGCGGGCGGCGCCGTGCCGGTCACAGCGGGACAAGCGGTGACAACCCCGTTATCGGCCGCGCGGGCGGGGGATTGAGGTGCGGTGTTCGAACGTATTCAGGTTTCCTTGCAGCGGCGGCTGCGGCGCTGCCTGCGGCGCTGCCTGCGGCAGGCTTTTGAAGCGACAGCAACGGCAACGGCAACGGCGGTTGGTCGGCGGTCACGGATTGCGAAAAGAGCCGGGCCAGGGTGGGTTGGCGGGGGACGCCGTAAACCCGTCCCTGGGGGCTTGGCCGCGGCATCCATGCCGCGGACACCCCCGCCAACCCACCCTGGCCCGGCCCATTCGAGATCCCGGTGTCGGACGGCAAGAGCGTTGGGTTTCCAAGTGGAAAGAGGGGTCAGATCCGTTT
>NZ_JAWIRU010000019.1:79814-87570 GCF_036320025.1 Stenotrophomonas sp. SMYL86 | reverse complement strand
CTGGCCAGAAAGCTGGCCAGGATCGCCTGGGGTGTCTTCAAAAGCGGCCGGGACTTCGATCCGGCCATGCTGAAGGTGGGTCAAGCCTGCTTCCAGCAGGCTTGACCACGAACATAGGATCTCGACTCTACAAGAGTGGGTCAAGCCGCTTGCTTGATGCGCGCGCCCGGCAGTTCCACCAGGGTCTGGCCATTGTGGTCGAGCAGGCGCAGCGCGCCATCATGGTCTTCGGCCAGCGCGGTCAGGCTCTCCACCCAGTCGCCGTCGTTGGCATAGACCAGGCCATCGCGCTCGATCAGCGCCGCGCGGTGGATGTGGCCACAGACGATGCCATCCAGTCCGCGCCGCCGCACGTCGTCCAGCCCGGCCTGCACGAAGCGTTCGATGTAGCGTTCGGCCGCACCGCTGCGCTTCTTCAGGAACTCCGACAGCGACCAGTAGCGCATCCCCAGCAGCCGCCGCACCGCATTCAACGCCTGGTTGCCGGTCAGGATGCGGTAGTACAGCCAGTCACCGAACTTTTCCTGCAGGCCACCGAAGTGGGTCACGCCGTCGTACTCGTCCCCATGCGCAACGAGCAGGCGACGGCCATCGGCGGTCACATGGATGGCGCGACGGCGCACCTGCATCGCTGGCAGCATCAGCCCGCACACGTGGCGCAGTGACGCGTCATGGTTGCCGGGGATGTAGACGATCTCGGTTCCGGCACGGCGCAGCGCGTGCAGGGCCTGGATGACTTCGCTGTGCGACTGGCGCCAGTTGGCGCGGCGATGCGCCATCCACCACAGATCGATGATGTCGCCCACCAGGTACAACCGTTCGCAGCGCAGCTGCGAGAGGAACCGCGCCAGCTCGGTGGCATGGCAATGACGTGACCCCAGGTGCACGTCGGAGACGAACACTGCGCGCCGGTGCGGCGACAGGTTCGCCAGCGCGCTCATGCCGGCGCCCCCGCGTCGCGCAGGTAGCGTTTGCGCTTGTTCGGCCTGATCGCGCACAGGTCCACTTCAATCAGGCCGTCGATCGAATCACTGAAGTCCGGGTCGACACCGAAGGCAAGGAAACGGGCGCCACCGGGTTCGCACAGATCGGTGTACTGGCGATACAGCGTCGGCACGCCGGTGCCGAGTGCGGCCAGGTTGGCCTTGAGCACGTCGAACGCGGCACCTGCATCCAGCTCGCCGAAACTTGGCGGCGCGGCGAAGTACTGGAACGGGCGGTTCGATTCGGCCAGGCCGGCGGTACCGCTGTAGTAGCGCTGGTAGTACGCCACCAGCTGCTCGCGTGCATCGCGTGGCAGCGCTGCGCTGATCGACACGGCGCCGAACAGGTAGCGGATGCCGGGCCGGCACTGCAGGTAGGCGCCGATGCCCTGCCACAGGTAGTCCAGGCTGCGGCTGCCCCAGTAATCAGGCACCACGAAGCTGCGGCCCAGTTCCAGGCCTTCGGCGATGTGGGTGATGGCGTCGTCGGAATAGCGGAACAGCGACGCGCTGTAGAGCCCGGACAGGCCGTGCCGGGCCAGCGCGTGAGCACCACGCATGATCCGGTAGGCGCCGGCGATGCGCTGCGCGGCCGCGTCCCAGATCACGATGTGTTCGTACCGCGGATCGTAATCGTCCAGATCGCGGCTGCGCCCGGTGCCCTCGCCTACCTGGCGGAAGGTCAGCTCGCGCAGGCGCCCCAGCTCCAGCAGCAGCGGCGAATCGGCGGTACAGGTCGCCAGCAGGATCTGCTTGCCATCGGCGGTCTGGCCCAGCTGGGTCGACGCGGCAATGCCGGCGGCCACCTGCGAAGGCGGCACCGGGGCCGCCAGCGGCTCGGGGCCTGCGCAGGCTGCGGGATTGCCGGCCGCGCCAGTGCGGCCCAGCGCATACAGCGCGCGGCGTACCGCCAGCAGTTGGGCGCCCGGGTCGCCGCCCTTGCCCAGCTGCATCGGCTCGCCGATGCGCAGCCGCAGCGGACGGCCACGACGGGTGAACATCTCGCGCGCCAGCAGCGCGGTGCCGGCCGGCTTGAACAGGGTCGAGGCGCCGTAGAACAGCGCCGAGTTGCGCGCCTCCACACGCACCGGCAGCACCGGTGCGCCGGCCGCGCGGGCAAAACGGACGAAACCGCGCTGCCAGCGGCCATCACGGATGCCGCGCAGCGACAGCCGCGAGACCTCGCCGGCCGGGAACACGATCACGCACTGCTCGGCGGCCAGTGCTTCCTCGACGGCATGCAGGCTGCCGCGCTGGGCCTTGCCACCGAGGATGCGCACCGGCAGCAGCAGGTCCTGCAGTGGCGCGATCGCCCCCAGCAGGTCGTTGGCCACGATCCGCACGTCACGGCGGATGCGGCCGACCGCGTCCAGCAGGGCGAGGGCGTCCAGTGCCCCGGAGGGATGGTTGGCGACGATCAGCAGGCGGCCGGTGGCCGGGATCCTGGCCAGCGCGGCCGGGTCCACCTGGTACTGACCGTCGATGAACTCCAGGCCGGCGGCGACGAAGCCGAAGCCACGCAGGCCTGAGCTGCGCTGCAGGAAGGCTTCGATCTGGTCCAACCGCGACCAGCGACCGACGCTGCGCAGCAACGGCCGGGCCAGTTGGCCCCGGCGGCCATGGAACCAATCGGGGAAGCGTTGCTGGAGACGCTGTTCAAGTTCCTGCATGGCGGATCCACTCATGCCCGGCGGCCGGATTGGCCGACAGCCTGCGCCCGGCAGGCGGCAGCCAGATGGCGGTTTTGGGGCAGAACGATGACGGCTGGCCGGTCCTGGGGCGGGCGAAGTGGCCCGCGCAGTCGGGGCCGGTAGCCGCCCGGTGCGTTGTCACGCTGGTGGAACACTGGGCCTCGAGGCTGAGCCCCAATCCCGGCCGGACGGCCCCTGCCGGGCCTACGCGGGCTTAACCACCGGCAACCGGTACAGGTTCACAATGCACAGGCGGCGCACCCCGTGTATCATTCGCGCCCATCTTTCCATCCGAATCAAGGGATATTACGCCTGATGTCCAGCTATCTCTTCACCTCCGAGTCGGTCTCCGAAGGCCATCCGGACAAGGTTGCCGACCAGATCTCCGATGCGGTGCTGGACGCGATCCTGACCCAGGACCAGCGCGCCCGCGTGGCCTGCGAGACCATGGTCAAGACCGGTGTTGCCATTGTGGCCGGTGAGATCACCACCAGCGCCTGGATCGACCTGGAAGCGCTGACCCGCAAGGTCATCGTGGACATCGGCTACGACAGCTCCGACGTCGGCTTCGACGGCGCCACCTGCGGCGTGCTGAACCTGATCGGCAAGCAGTCGCCGCACATCGCCCAGGGCGTGGATCGCAAGAAGCCGGAAGAAATGGGCGCTGGCGACCAGGGCCTGATGTTCGGCTATGCCACCAACGAGACCGACAGCTACATGCCGGCCGCGATCCACCTGTCGCACCGCCTGGTCGAGCAGCAGGCCAAGATCCGCAAGAAGAAGAACTCGCCGCTGTCGTGGCTGCGTCCGGACGCCAAGAGCCAGGTCACCCTGCGCTATGAAAACGGCGTGGTCTCGGCCATCGACGCGGTGGTCCTGTCGACCCAGCATGCCCCGGGCATCAAGCAGAAGGACCTCATCGAGGCCGTCCGCGAAGAGATCATCAAGCCGGTGCTGCCGGCCAAGTGGCTGCACAAGGGCACCAAGTTCCACATCAACCCGACCGGCAAGTTCGAGATCGGCGGCCCGGTGGGCGACTGCGGCCTGACCGGCCGCAAGATCATCGTCGACACCTACGGCGGCTGGGCCCGTCACGGTGGTGGCGCGTTCTCCGGCAAGGACCCGTCCAAGGTCGATCGTTCGGCGGCCTACGCGGCCCGCTACGTCGCCAAGAACGTGGTTGCCGCCGGCCTGGCCGACCGTTGCGAAGTGCAGGTTTCCTACGCCATCGGCGTGGCTGAGCCGACCTCGATCTCGGTCACCACCTTCGGCACCGGCAAGATCAGCGACGACAAGATCGAGAAGCTGATCCGCAAGCACTTCGACCTGCGCCCGTACGGCATCATCAAGATGCTGGACCTGGTGCACCCGATGTACCAGCAGACTGCGGCCTATGGCCACTTCGGCCGCAAGCCGAAGGAGTTCAGCTACCTCAACGGCGAAGGCGAGACCGTCAACGCCACGGCCTTCTCCTGGGAGAAGACCGACCGCGCCGCCGCCCTTCGCGCCGATGCGAAGCTGAAGTAAGAAACACGAAGGGCCGCGCAAGCGGCCCTTCTGCTTCTGGTAGAGCCGGCCGCTGGCCGGCTTTTTCATGGCCTCCGGAAACAATCGCGTGGTTGCCGGCCAGCGGCCGGCACTACCGGTTGCCGATACAATCGCCCCATGTCGACCGAACTGAAAACCCACCAGCTGTCCATGACCGTGCTGATGTCGCCGGAGATGGCCAATTTCTCCGGCAAGGTCCACGGTGGCGCCATCCTGCGCCTGCTCGACCAGGTCGCCTACGCCTGCGCCAGCCGTTACGCCGGCAGCTACGTGGTCACCCTGTCGGTGGACCAGGTGATGTTCCGCCAGCCCATCGCGGTGGGCGAGCTGGTCACCTTCCTGGCCTCGGTGAATTACACCGGCACCTCGTCGATGGAGATCGGCATCAAGGTGGTGGCCGAGGACATCCTCAAGCGCAGCGTGCGCCATGCCAACAGCTGCTTCTTCACCATGGTGGCCGTGGATGAGGAAGGCCGGCCAACGCCGGTGCCGTCATTGCAGCCGGTCACGTCGGACGAGAAGCGCCGCCAGGCGGCCGCATTGATCCGCCGCCAGCTGCGCCAGGAAATGGAGCAGCGCCATCTGGAACTGCTGGCGTCGAACCCGCCGTCGCCGGAAGAGTGAGGTAGTGCCGGGCCATGCCCGGCGGATGCGGATCAACCGGTGTTCTGCACACCCTGCGAAACACCGTTCACGCAGGCCACCAGCGCGCGCAGCAGGTCTTCATCCTCGCGCCCGCTTTCGCGCCAGCGCTGCAGCAGATCCACCTGCAGCACGCTGATCGGATCAACGTAGGGATTGCGCAGACGGATCGACAGCGACAGCCGCGCATCGTGGTCGAGCAGCGTCTGCTGGTCCATCAGCGCCAGCAGCCAGTGCCGGGTCAGTTCCAGTTCGCGCTGCACCTGCGGGAAGAAGCGCCCGTGCAGGTCGCCCGACAACAGCGAGAACTGCTCGGCAATGGTGATATCCCCCTTGGACAGCACCATCGCGATGTCGTCCAGGAAGGTACGGAAGAACGGCCAGTCACGTGCCATCTCGCGCAGGGTCTGCTCGTGACCAGCATCCACCGCCGCCTGCAGGCCGCTGCCCACGCCGTACCAGCCGGGAATGACGGCACGCGCCTGGCTCCAGGCGAACACCCACGGAATCGCGCGCAGGTTGCCCAACGCCGCGTCCTGGCCGAGCCGGCGCGACGGACGCGAACCCAGCGTCATGCGCTCGATCACGTCGATCGGCGTGGCCGTGCGGAAGTAGTCCATGAAGCCAGACTGGCCGACGAAGGCGCGGTACACCTCGCTGCTGGAGCCAGCGACCACATCCATCACCGGTCGCCACTCATCCTCGCGGGGTTCGGCAGCCCGCGGGCGGAGGCTGGCGCGCAACACCGCACCCGTAGCCTGTTCCAGCGAGCGCAGCGCCAGCGCACGGATGCCGTATTTGCGATGGATCACCTCACCCTGCTCGGTCACCCGCAGTCGGCCATCGATGCTGCCGCGCGGCGAAGCATCCACCGCGTGCGTGGTCTTGCCGCCACCGCGGCTGATCGAACCACCACGGCCATGGAAGAAGGTCAGGCGGATGCCGGCCTCGGCCGCCACCTCCAGCAGTTCCACCTGCGCGCGTTGCAGGCCCCAGCGCGAAGCAGCGATGCCGCCGTCCTTGCTGCTGTCCGAATAGCCCAGCATCACCATCTGCACGTCATCGCGTGCATGCAGGTGTGCGCGGTACACCGGATCGGCCAGCAGGTCGCGCAGGGTCGCGGTGCCACGCTTGAGGTCGTCCACCGTCTCGAACAGCGGCGCGATATCCAGCGGCACCGAACCGCCCTCTTCCACCAGGCCGCCACGGCGTGCCAGCGCCAGCACGGCCAGCACGTCACTGCGGTCGTGTGCCATCGAGATGATGTAGCTGCCCAGCGCATCGCCACCATGGCGCGCACGCGCATCGGCCAACGCCGCAAATACCGCATCCAGACGCTGGTTGCCTTCGTCGTCGCCCTTCGGCAACGGCGCGTCACCACCGGCATGCGGCGCCAGCAGACGCGCACGCCCCACGGCATCGAGACTGTCCCACGCTGCGTCGCCGCCCAGCACGGTGGCCAGCGCGCGCGCATGCACGCTCGATTCCTGGCGCACGTCCAACCGCGCCAGATGGAAACCGAACGTCTTCACCCGCCACAGCAGGCGCTGCACGGCGAAGCCACCGGCATGTTCGCCGCGGTTGGCGCGCAGGCTGTCGAGGATCAGCTGCAGATCCTCGATCAGTTCATCAGGACCGGCGTAGGCGCCTACGCCGTCATCCAGTGTGGCCTGCAGGCGTGCACGCATGCGGTCATTGAGCAGGCGGTAGGGCATGTCGGCATGGCGTGGGCGCGACTGCACCTGCGGCAGCAGCTGCTGGTAGTGTGCCACCCGTGCCTGCAGCGCATCGCTCACACCCACCCGCTCGGTGGACTGGCTGAGCAGGCTGGCCAGCTGCAGCAGTTCCTTCTGGTAGCGCGCGAGCACCGCCTGCCGCTGCGCATCCAGAGTGTTGCGGATGGTGGTGGCATCCACGTTCGGGTTGCCGTCCATGTCGCCGCCCACCCAGGTACCGAAGCGCAGCAGGCGCGGCAGCGGCAGTTCTTCGCCGTAGGTATCACGCAACGCCTGCTGCAGCGATTCGTACAGCACCGGAATCACCCGGTACAGCACCTGCACCAGATAGAAGCCGACGTGCTCGCGCTCGTCATCGACGGTGGGCCGCACCGGCGAAGAATCGGTGGTCTGCCACGAAGCGGTCAATGCCATGCGGAAGCGCGCGGCATCGGCGGCGGCCTCACCCGGCGTGCGCTGGCCGTCGAGGTTGTCGACCAGGCTGGCCACCATCAACTGCTCTTTTTCCAGCAGCGCGCGGCGTACCGCTTCGGTCGGGTGTGCGCTGAACACCGGTTCGATGTCGATGCGTGGCAGCCACTGCGCCAGCTCGTCCAGGCCCACACCCTGCGCCTTCAGGTGCTGCAGTGCATCCTGCAAGCCATCGGGCTGCGCCCCTGCGGTACCGGCGCGCTGGTAGTCACGGCGACGGCGGATGCGATGCACGCGCTCGGCGATGTTGACCACCTGGAAGTAGGTGCTGAAGGCCCGCACCATGGTTTCGGCCTGCTGCGGCGTGCGCCCGGCCAGGCCATCGGCCAGCTCCGACAACGGCGCCTGGTTCTCGCGGCGGGCGATGGCGCGGGTGCGCACGTCTTCCACATCGTCGAGGAAGGCGGCGGAGACCTGTTCAACCAGCAGGTCGCCAACCAGCGCGCCGAGCCGGCGCACGTCATCGCGAAGCGGAAGATCGGGGGAAGCAAACTCGATGCTGCTGCGGTACTCGTTCATCGGCGACGCACAGGCCTCGGTCAACGGATCCAGACCCCAAGCCTAAACCAGAACGGGCATCGTGCTGCGATGCAAAAATGGTTTCATCTGGTAGTGCCGGGGGGGGGGGGGGGGCCCCCCCCGCGCGGGGGGGGGGGGGGGGGGGGGGGCGCGGCGCCCCCCCCCC